>NZ_JBADWU010000018.1:0-22469 GCF_056203535.1 Candidatus Limimorpha sp.
TGGCAATCCGGTTTTCTCCGTATCCCTCTTCATAGTGGAGGCGGATGACTTCCTTGAAGTACTTTTGCTGTTTCTCTGTGTGTAACTGATACATCCTTGACTCTTGTCTTTTTGAGTCAACCTTTTTCAGGGTAAGACAAAGACACTCCAAAGCCATATTCCAACGGCAACAAAAAAATCAACAATATGAATCCGGTGGTTATCAAAATGGCATTTGTGACAGGTTCAAAGAGATATGGCGGCTTCCCTAAATTTGTAAGAATGCGGGGAACTGCTGTTATGGCTATGTAAATCAAAGTAGCCAGGACTGGCATTGTCCATTTGCCCGACAAGGTATCAAGGGCTTGTTGTCTTAATTCTTTTCTTGTAATCATAATCGGATAGTTTGATTGTTAATGACAACAAAGATAAGAAAAAAGATGTAAGTAACACTAAAAAAATAACACGAGACGATGTGAAAGGATAAATCACACATATTCTGTCATTTATGCAATAGCATCATTACAACTCATTATTTAATCATTATTAAAAAAATGAAAAACAGAGACATAAGATATGCCTCTGTTATCATTTTTCCGATTGTCAACACTTATCCCAAATGTATGCCCAAACGGACAACAAGCATTTTTGTCGACAATTGTCTGTATTTAAAGTTCTCCTTTTCACCGACAACCGGAGCCGAAGCTGTGGTTTTCAGTAGTTTTTCGGTAGTTCCTTGAACAAGAGCACTGCCCAAATCGAAATAGCTCACACCAAGAGTGATGGCATCCTTGATTTTAATGCCAACTCCAAACTGAAATGCGAATGCAAACTTTGTAGTATAACGATTTGTGAACGTGTAGTCTGGCTTTAGATCCAAGGTATAATCGAAAGCAGTGATTTTGCAAGGCGTAATGAATCTTGCATTGATACCTGCTCCAGCCTCAACAAAAAAGCCCAAAGTTCTGTTGAAATCCGAACTATAGTTTAAGCCAGCCATAACGGGCAGGTTAAAATACTTCGGATTCTTTACAGTAATCGGAATTCCTTCAATCTCTTCAATGATGTGACCATACTGATCGGTATTGTAATCAACAAAATTCTCTGAACTCAAATCACTTTGCAACTTGTTGTACATTCCATCCACAGTAAACATGAAACCTAAACCGTTGGCTTTAGTGCGATTAATGAACTTGAACCCGACATTGATTCCAGTATTGGCTCCGCCTTGATCATTATTGCTATACAAAACACAGTTATCGGCCTTACTTCCAAAATTACCTTGAGGAAAATTCACTCCTAAATTAAGATAGGTGCTCGACTGAGCGAACATTGAACTGCGACCGATAAACGCAGCCACTAATATTATGATGACGGACAAGGTTTTCTTTTTCATATAAAGATGCTGATATTCAATTGGGCGCAAATATAGAACAAATCCTAACAAAAAGAACGAAAACGCAAAAAAAATGCATTTTCGTTCTTTTTAGAATCATTATAGCTTTGTAATTATTTGATACCGAGTTTCTTGGCAATGTCCTTTGGAAGAGCATCCTTGTGGACAACGATGTTCATGGTCTTGTAACGCACGAAAGCTTTCGAAGCGTACCAAATGCCATTGTAGTTGCCGGCATCGCCCCAGCTGTTCTTCACGAGGAAGTATTCGTTGCCGATTTGGTCCTTAGCGGTACCGTAAATCAACATGCCGTGGTCATCACCAGTCTCGAAGTTGTCGTATGCCATCTGGCGTTCTTTCTGGCTGACCCATTTCTGTGGGGTAGGACCATTCTGAGCTTCTTTTCTGCGGTCGGCTGCCGAAAGGCCTGTCCAGTGAGCCATGTCGCTACCGGTGAGGTCTTTGCCATCTGACTTGAGGTCAGGCAAAACCACAACACCCAGATTCTTGCCACGGAGGAAGCCGCTTTCGCTGACGTCTGAACCCCAGGCAATCGGGTAACCGTTTTCAATGGCGTTGTCCATCACCTGCATGAGTTCGTCGATAGGAAGGTTCCAAGCCTGTCCCCAGCGCCAGTTGTCCTGCACTTCGATGACGAATTTTTCATAGAAAGGATGATGTGTGAAAGAAGTCAGGTTGACGTAGTCGTCCATGTTCAGGCCTGTCGATTCGGCGAAGCTCATAGGCGTGTATTTCTTGCCGTTGTAGGTGAATTCTTCAGGGCATTTGCCAAGATAAGCATCGTAAATGCCGGCAAGGCCTTTCTTCCACAGCGGGTTGCCGTCAGCATCCATCTGGATTTTCTTACCAGTAGCGATAGCCTTGACGTATGGGTCGGTCACGGCTGAAAGTTCGGTGAAGTTCGACAATGAATCGTTGTGCATGGCACCGGCTGGCATTTCTGAATCAGGAATGAGGCCGTAGTGACGGATGGCGTACATGACATCGCCGAATGAACCGCCTTGTGAGAAAGAAACATCACCGTGGGTGCGGACCGAAGCTTCAGCGCGATCCAAATAGGTCTTGTAAACGATGTACATTTCCGAGAAATCGTATTCAGGCTTGCCCATACGGAGCAATTCCGACTCGAAGAATGCTAATGAGGAATAGCACCAGCAAGTGCCAGCCTGGTTCTGGTCCTTAACGGATGTGATAGGGAGTTCCTTCACTGTTGTGAACTTGAAGCCTTCTTCTTCCTTGACTTCCTTTTTTTCATCTGTCTGAGCAAATGCGCTGACGCTGAACATCAGGGCTGCTGCGGTAAAAATGTGTGTGAATTTCATTGTGTTGAATTGTTGATTTGTTTATTGTTGAATTGTTTATTTGTTTCTTATAAATGTAATTTGCAAAGGTAGGAATTTAATGAATAAGATTAAAAAACCTCCAAAATTTGTTAATATACACTTTTTCAGTCACTTAAAATAAAAAAATCACATTTTTATGAGGGACTTTTCTGAAAAAATCACATTTTTATGAGGGATGAATCATAATTTCAGGCTCTTTTTCATGTCCTTCGAGAGTGCATCCTTGTGCAGCGTGAAGAAAATGGTGTGCAGACGGACATATGATTCCGAACAGTACCAGTAACCGTCATAAACCATATCCTTGGTGCCCCAAGAGTTTTTGATTTTGTAATACTTGGTGCCATTCTGGTCCTTGGCGAGGCCGACAACGAGCATCGAATGGTCGTCGCCGACTTCCCAGCTGTCGATGGCTTTCTGGTGGTCTTCAGGGGTGATGGTCTTTTCTGGGACGATTTCTTTCCAAAGGTTTTCTGCATCAAGATCTTCAGGAACGATGCCCAGACCCATCTTGCGCGAAAAACCCTTATCGCTGACATCCTGAGCCCAACCCACAGTGTAACCGTTTTCAAGGGCATAGTCTACGGCGGCCATCATGTCGTCGAGGGTGAGGTTGTAGGCTGGCGTCCAAGTCCAGTTGTCAGGTATTTCGACCATGAAAGGCTTGTTCACTTCCTGATTGGTGTAGGAAGCGATTTCGATGTAGTTGTTCGGGTCGAGCGGATAGGCCTCGGCAAACGATTTTGGCGTGTACTTTTTCCCATCAACGGTGAAAGATTCAGGCACTTCGCCGAGATAAGCATCGAGAATGCCAGGCAAGGCTTTCTTCCAAGCCGGGCTTAAATGGCCGTTGCCATTCTTGATGACGGCACGGGCGTATGAACTGATGACATCGTTCATTTCGCCGTGGTTGTGGCGTTCTTCGCCAATGACTTTGCCCGTATAGTCAGCATCAGGAATCATGCCGTATTTATCAATCATGTAAAGCACATCGCACACTTCGCCACCTTGACTTAAAGTGTTGTTGCCGTGCATGTTGACGAATTTCGAAACTTTTTCAGTCCAAGCATTGCGCACGGTGAACATTTCCGAAAGGTTGAATTCCTTGCCATAAATGCGCAGGATTTCGGCCTCGACAAAGCCCGTACCGGCAAAGCACCAGCAGGTTCCCGAACGGCCTTGGTTGTCGATGGGCGTATGCTTCACATTGACGGTTTCAGTGATTTGATAAACAGGTTCTTCCTTTTCGGCTTCTTTTGCATCCTGAGCAAAAAGTGCCGTGTTGGCGCCAAGCAAAAGGGCGACAGCGGTAAGTTTTGTGAATGTATTCATATTCAATTGATTATTTGTTGTTTACATTTTAATGAATTTTATCGTGGCATTTTCTTTATCGCCATTAATCCTGATGAAATAACTGCCCTTTGGCAGATTGGCAATGCCGATGTTTTCGCCGCCATTCTGAAGGTCTTCCTCCATAACGCACTGCCCCATAAGGTTATAGATTTCAACATGGCTTTGACCTTCGACCTTGACAAAAACATTATCGGCAGCAGGATTCGGATAAACCGAAATCAGGCTTTCGCTATTTTCATTAGTCGTGCCTAAAGTCCAGTCAACGTGGATGGTATTGGACGGACTTGAAACGAGGTTGCCCGAAATACCGATAACATAGTAATCGCAATTCTGCTGATAAGCGACGGTTTCATCTATGTATTCGGTTTCGGTCAAGCCTTCGGCGAGGATTTCGCCATCGCGATAAACCGTGTAGGTTTCTGCTACTAAAGCTTCCTGCCAATTCAGCTTAACTTTCTGTCCTTCAATAGCGTGGCTCAATCTGAATGGAATAATAGTCTTATCGACTTCCATAAAATTGAGCGAAGGCTCGTTTTGTGTCGGAGCGTAGGCCGATTCGCATTGCGTTTCGCTGTAAAAAGCCGTAACGGCATATTGGTAGCGGTCGCAAGGTTGAACTTTAAGATTATCGGAATAATTTGTCGAACTCGTCAGTTTCACACGCTTGAATTCGGTTCCTGGCGAGCGTCTGTAGACCATGTATCCCGTTGGATCCGCACCTTGTGGCGCATCCCAGATAACCTTGACTTTCCCACCAGCCAATTTTTCGTAGCGCAAACCAATAGGCGTATCACATTCGCCTTGCAAAGTCCAGTGACATTCGGCTGACGGCGACGATTCGCCCGCTGCATTGAAAGCCGTGACTTTATAGGTATGGAAAGCACTTGCTGCCTGACTGTCAGTGAAATGGGGTTCCTGCGCAATGCCGTAAAGCAATCCATCGCGATAAATGAAATAACTGGCTGTCTGGCTATTGGAATCCTGCCAACTGAGCAGCACATCATTGCCTTGACGCGAAACACTGAGACTTATCGGCGCATTGCCAATCTCAGGACTCATTGTATTATTAATAAGGTAGAACATACCTTTTGAAAGCTCCGTGGAACTGCCTTCGAAACTTGTCACAACGTTGCCCTGACCGTTTTTCAAAACGAAACCGAGGTTTTCGACCTCTTCGCTTGGCAGATTCCAGCAGAGACTGACGTGGCCAATAGGCATTTCAACGGTTTGCGTTGCCGATGCGGAATTTGCCGTGGCTTGCGCAATTTCGATTCCCGATGAATTGACAAACGAAAGATAGCCGCCATTCCAGCCCTGCGCATCCGGTGCCGACATTTCAACAGTCCAATTGCTGGTTGGGCCTAAATTGATGTTTTCGGCTTCGGCTGGCAAGCCTTTTGCCGAACTGACAACGGCATAAACGGCATAATCGACCATGGTAGGCATATAATGGTCAGTGTATTCCATATTGGCGCCCGGAGCAACATTATTCTCGGTGTAAATCACTTGACCATTGCGTGTTACGACAATCTGGTCGATGGCCGTAAGGTTGTTGTCGTGAATGTTTTTCGATGGATTTTTCCAAGAGAGCGTGGCCGAACATTCCATGTCGCCCAACGAAACGACTTGAAGATTTTCAGGCTGCTTCGGCATGTATTGGTACACATCGGAAGGAACGAAATTGAAGACGGCCGAAGCCCAGCCGGCAAAATCGATTTCATCGACGACAAACCAGCCATCGTTGCTGCCATCCCAACCCCAGTTGAAGTGGAAAAGGTCCTTGTCGTCGTAGCCATCGCAAACGAAAGCATGACCGCCATCGTTGCTGTAGCCTGAATAATAGATAGGCCAATGCAAATCAATGGATTCTTTCAGTTTGTTCTGCCATTGCGTAAGCGAATAATAGTCGCGGTATTCATCATTGGCCTGATTGGAATAGGAAAAATAATGTTTGATGGCATACGGGACATCGCCCGAATAGGCACCGCTTCCATTGGGGCCGAAGCCCATATCGACAGCAACACCGCAATGATACATGAGCAGGGCGACGGCTTCAATCTCTTCATCGGTTGAAGTCCCAATGAGCTGATTCGGCATGTGTTCCCAGTTGTAAGTCGTCTGCCCGAAATTGGCCGACAGCTGTCCGTAGCCGCTATGATAGGAATGGCTTCCCGTGCCTTGCGCCGGATAGTCCCAGTATTTCATCACCTGCGACATAGCCGTTGCCACGCAGCCCGCATAGCAGCGTCCGCCAGGGCCGCCACTTGCTTCAGGAGCATAAAGGTTGTAAGGCGAATCCTGATTCCAAGTGGTCTGAACCAGATAAGAGGCATCACGACCGCCGTTGCGCGAAATGAGGCGACCATCCTTCATCACGGATTGCCATTCGGTTTCGGTGTCATCAAAAAGGACGACATTCGGACTGGTGCGTGCCTCGATAATCTTATCCAGATAGAATTTCGCTTCGGGCGACATGTTTTCGGTTTCAAAAACACGTTCATCGGAATAACCGACAATTGGGCGAAAACGGTCGTCGGCAGAAACGATGACAAAACCGCTGTTGTTGACATTATAGGCATAGAAACAAGTCTCGCCACGTGTTGAAATGCCCGTGTAGACAAGTTTCAGTTCGGCACTTTGCCGTAAATTGAAATTGGCGTTGGCAAAATTGCGGCCAACTTTCTGAGCCGTTTTTTCGTCAACGGGATTGGCGTTTGCCGCATTGAAAGCGAACATTGCCGCCAAAAGGAAAAAGAAGTGCTTTTTCATTTGAAAATGATTATTTGATAACGACTTTTGAGGCTTTTTCACCCACCTTAACGAGATACAAGCCTGATTTTAAATTGATTGTGAAATTATCATCGTGTTTCTGAGCGATCATGCGGCCTGAAACATCATAAACTGCAATGTCGGCAGGTTTTTCAGTTACAACAGAAACCATTCCTTCCACGACCCGGATTTCGGCATCCACCTGATTTTCAGCGACGCTTGCCATATCGGAATAGAAAATCTGGAAATGCGTGTCGAGGCTTGTCGATATGATGTACGACGACAGCAAGCGGTTGTGAATCGGCATTGCCTCACCCAAAACATTCTGGTAATAGGTGAAATTACGCCACAAGGCTTCGACACCCATCATCTTATCGGCTTGATGCTGAAGGTCGAAAGTGTTCTTGTATTCATCGCGAACCGTCCAATCGGTTTCGTTGAAGATGCTTGTCGTCTTAGCGGTCAGATTGCCATTGCTGTCATAATCATATTCCGACTTGTTCTTGAGGCTTATCGGCGTGCCGCCCATGCCGGTTGAATAGTAGGTTTCGCTTGTCAAAAGGCCATTGTCGTAGGCGTATTCGTAGCGGTAGGAATCTCTCCAGCTGCTTCCACCCCACCCCATGCTTCTGACCTGCTCACTGAAAGTGGCAAGCAATCCGTTTTCGTAGCACAGTGTGTCTCTCGACGATTCGCGCCAACTGCCGTTGCGAATGGTTGAATAAAGGCGGAAAACCAATTGATTTTCACCGTTGTAAATATATTCATACTTGCTGTTTTCCGTCCACGTGCCATCACTGTTTCTGTAAGCCATCAGAAGTGACAAAAGGCCGTTGGAATAGGTGTATTCGTTTTTCGATGCGCCCACCCAAGCATCATCGTTCCAATTGGAATATACGATTGAATCCATTTGGTTTTCAACATTGTAAAACGTTTCAACCTTGTAATATTGGCTCCATTCGCCATCTGTCGGTCTGGAATAAAGTTCCTGAACTGGTTTTCCATTCTCATTGTAGGCGAACTCACATCTTTCGGTCGGCAGCCAAGCGTTGTCACGAAGTTCGTATGTGGTTTCGCTTGCCCATTGACCGTTTTCGTTGTAAGTGTAAATGTTTTTCCACTGCGTCCAGTCAAAATCGTTGGCCCCGATGACGCTGTCCAAACGCGCATCAAAATCGGCGGCAAAACGGAAATCGGTGTTTTGGTTTACGAAACGGCCGGGCTTTCTGGCTTCATAATGCCGTCTTTCAGAAGTGTTGCGGAAATACTTGGGCATTCTTCTGTGCTGTGCCGTTACCGAAAAGGCGACACAAATCATTAAAGTAGTGAATATCAGTTTTTTCATGGTATTGCTTAGTTAAGGATGATTTTTTGAATTGAACTTCCGGTTAAGGCATACGCCTTGATGAAATAAACACCGCTTTGCAAGCCCGACAGATTCAGCGTGGCGACATTGTCAGAGGCATTTGATTGCATGATTTCCTGACCCAAAACGTCATAAACAACGACTGAAACCAAGCCATCGGCTTCAACAATAACCTTGCCATGGGTCGGATTCGGGTAAACTTGCAAATCAACGATGCTGTTTTCGCCGACACCCACATTGCCGTGATGGACTTTGTTGGATGCACTTGATTCAACGCCATTCTTCACGCCCGTGACATGGAACGTGAAAGCCGTAATGCTTGCATCGAGCGAAGCCGTGAAGAAATTGTCAGCGATTTCATTAGCAATCTTTTCGCCGTTGCAGTAAACATTGTATGTTTCGGCATTCAAGGCCGGATTCCATTCAAGGAGCATTTCGCCGCCTTGCACCGTTCCCGTCAAATGAGTCGGAATGGCCGTCTTATTGATGACAACATAATTCAGTTTCGGGTCATCGACATTCATGGCCGGAGCCGATTCGGTAGCCGATTCCTGATAGTAGGCCTTAATCTGATAATAGTAGATGTCTCCCTCTTTCAACAAAGTATTGTCGGTGTAAGATGTTGCAGTCTTTCCGACTAACTTAATTCTTTCGTAATCAGAACCGAATGACTTCCTGTAAATAATGTAGCCCGAAAAATCAATGATTTCCGGCGCAACCCAACTGAGTTTCACCTTGCCGTTTTCAAGGACTTCGCCACTGAAATCTTTCGGTGCGGAACATTCGATTATGGCATTGGCGCAGGCTTCGTTTGAGGCATCCGATTCGCCATTGGCCGTGAAAGCGGTGATGTGATAGCAATGGTTTTCAAGGCCTGCGTTGCGGTCGGTGAAGGTGGTGCCGTTGGCGACCATGCTGTAGAGATAATCATCGCGATAAATGTTGTAGCCGAAACCCGGATTGCTGATGCCCGTCCAATTCAGCACGATGTCGGTGCCAACCGTCTCAGCGGTAAGATCTTGTGGCGTTTCATAAATATCGGCAGAAGCACCGCATGAATTGTTTGCGATGAAAAACGTGCCATTCGGCATATCGGCAGAAGCACCATCAAAAGCGAAAATCGTCTTATTTTCGGAATCTTTAATGCTGAATGTCAAATTGATGGAATCGGTCGGTGCCGTCCACACGAATCTGATCAGACCCTGCGACATTTCCACTTCGTAATCGGTGCTTTCGCTACGGTCGGCACTGATTTTCACCAAAAGCAGTCCGGCATTGTTGTAAACCGACAGACATCCATCGTTCCAGTTTTCGGTCGTGGTAATCGTCCAAGGACAAGTCGGGCCGAGATTGACGTTGTTGGCGTATGCTTTCTTGCCATTCAATCCCTGGTTGACAACATAAATTGTATAGTTGACCATCATCGGAACGCCAGCTTCGTCGACGTATGTCATGGCGGCTCCTGGCGTTGGGTTTTCAATCACATCAATGATTTCATCGTCTCTCATAACAACCACCTTTTCAATGCTTTCGATGGCATTTCCTCCAATGGTAAGGCTCGGATTGGTCCATGAAAGCGTGGCCGAAAAACCGTCATCGCCGTTGGCAACGGCTTTGAAATCGCTGACGGCATGCGCAGTGCCTTCAAAAACGTATGCAGGAACGTAATTGAAAATAGCATCTGAATTTCTGTTGAAATCAATCTCATCGATGACGAACCAGCCATCGCTACTGCCGCTCCAGCCCCAGTTGTAGTGAAACAAATCGGCATCGTTGTAACCATCGCACACGAAAGCGTGGCCGCCATCGTCGCTTGAACCGGAATAGTAAACTGGCCAGCCTTGGTCGAAACTGTCTTTCAGCATGTTCTGCCATTCTTCCAAGGAATATCTGTCACGTTTGCGAAGGCGTGCCTTATTGGTATAGCCGAAATTTTTCAGGATGACATCAGGCACATCTTCAGAGTAAGCGCCACTGCCCGAAGCGGAATACATCATGTCGACGGCGACGCCGCAATGATACATGAACCAAGCAATTGGTAAGACGTCTTCGTCGGGCGACATGGGGCCAATAGAAAGCTTCATTTTGTCGAATTCGTATGTAGCTTCACCGAAATTGGCCGAAAGCGTATCGTGGCCATAAATGTAGGTATGGCTTCCCATGCCGTGTTCAGGATAGTTCCAGTATTTCATGACCTGCGACATGGCTGTAGCCACGCAACCTGCGTAGGCACGACCGCCGGAACCGCCAGATGCAAGCGGACAAAATTTATTGTAAGGCGAATCCTGGTTCCATTTGGTCTGCACAAGGTAAGTCGCAGTTTTGCCTTTGTTGAACGAAAGCAGTCTGCCCGTCTCGGCAAACAGCTGCCATTCTACAGCAACTTCAGGGCTTTGAATGTTCTTGCGGACCTGACTGCGGCCTTCGGCGATATTGTCCAAATAATACTTCAACTCGGGCGACATGTTTTCCGTCTCGAAAACGCCCTCATCGGAATAGCCGACAACAGGGCGGTAGCAGTCGTCAGCGGAAATGATGACGAAACCCGATTGACCGACATTGAAAACATAGAAACAGGCTTCGCCGCGCGATGAAACGCCTGTGTAAACAAGTTTTAAATCGTTGTTCTGCCGTATCTTGGCAAAATTCGCATGGACAAATTTCTGTCCGAGCCTTTGTGCCTGACTGATATCGACAGGTTTGGCAATCGCCATTTGGAAGCCAAACAGCAGGCTGAGAAAAAGTAGCAAATATCTTCTCATATAGATTGAATTTTAGATGTTTTCCATTGAGGTCTCAAAAATAGGCAATTATTTGATACGACAGAAAAAAATGGCAGGCAATTATGATAGATTTATGTTCAAAAAAACTAACTTTGCAGTGTTCAAAATTTCAATTGCAATGAAAAAACACATTCTTTTCCTCATCTCAATCGTTCTGCTTTCCATGATGACCGCCTGTGGCGAGAAAGAAGCAACCGTCCGTTACATTTCCTACAACATCCGCAACAGCCGTGCCGATGACGGCGATAATGCCTGGGATTTGCGCAAGCCTGCCACCAAGCAAATGCTTGAAACCGAACAGCCTACCATCTTCGGATTGCAGGAAGCCTATCCCGAACAATTGGCTTACATCGACGAATGTTGCCCACAGTTCAGCCGTGTCGGCGTAGGCCGCGACGATGGCAAGGAGGAAGGTGAATTTATGGCTTTGTACTATCGCAACGACTTGTACGAACCGCTCAACTCAGGCGACTTTTGGCTTTCCGAAACGCCCGACGTACCGACCATGGGCTGGGATGCAGCATGTTACCGCATCGTCACCTGGGCAAAACTGAAAGACGTGAAGACAGAAAAAGCTTTCTATGCCTTCAACACGCATCTCGACCATGTCGGACAAGTGGCAAGGGAACAATCCATACTGCTGATTGTAAATAAAATAAACGAAATTGTAGAAGACGAAACCTTGCCTGTTTTCCTTTCAGGCGACTTCAACAGCGATGTCAGTTCACCGATTTTCGACCCGTTGAAAGCCGTGATGAACGACAGCCGCGCCTTGCTGCCCGCCAAGCAATGGGAAGCATCGTTCAATTATTTCGGCAAGCCATACGATGGCAATCCCGTCATCGACCATATCTTTTACAAGAATGCAGAAATCACGGATTTCCGCACCTTAAATGGCGACTACGGTAAACCCTATATCTCCGACCACTACCCTATCATGGCAGAGTTTGTCTTCTGATTCCCAAAAACTCATTTTCCCATTTCCTCATTGCGCCGAGCGGCTTTCACTTTCCAGATAATGAAAGCCGTTAATGCTGCCACTGTGATGGCGGCACCAATGCCATAGCCAACACTACGAGGAATGAATGAGCCGAAGCCTCCGTCAGCAGCCTTGGCGACAAACAGGAAGCAACCGGTCACCATTGTCATAAACAGGGCTGGAATGATGGTAACGACAAACCAAGGTCTTTTCTTGTTTTGGGCGAAATAAACCGTAATGACCCAAAGCGTTACTGTGGCAAGAACCTGATTTGCCCATGCGAAATAGCGCCAAATAAGTTGGAAGCTGCGGCTATCGGAAATGCTGAATACCAGAATGCCTCCACTGATGAGCAGAATGGGAATAGCTATTATCAAACGATTTTTCAAAGGCTTTTGGTCGTAATTCAGAATATCGGCGACGATGAGTCGTGTCGAGCGCATGGCAGTGTCGCCTGATGTAATAGCAGCGCTAATGACACCCAACACGGTAATGGCTGCAACGATTGGCGTAAACCATGTGTCGGCAATAATGCCTACAATGGCTGCTCCACTTTTTCCACTGACATCGACGGGGCTATCGGGGCCAAAGAAATAGGCAGCAGCAGCAGCCCAAATCAGAGCCACGATGCCTTCGGTAATCATGGCACCATAGAAAATCGGGCGGCCTTGACGCTCATTGGTCATGCAACGCGCCATCAACGGCGACTGTGTAGCATGGAGTCCAGAAATGGCACCGCAAGCTATTGAAATGAACATCATTGGGAAAATCGGATTGTTGGCAGCATCTGGGTGACGGTTTTGCAAGCCGGACCATAATTCAGGAATTTCAGGCTTGTAAATGAAAAAGGCTGCGACAATGGCAACCGCCATGCCGATCAGGAGGAATCCGAATATCGGATAGATTTTACCGATGAGTTTATCAATAGGTAAAAGTGTGGCTATGATATAATAAACAAAAATGACAGCAAGCCAAATGTATGGGCTCCAATTTGGCGTGAAATGCTCGTTCAGCAAGGTCGCCGGTGTATTAACGAAAACCACAACGACCAAAATCATCACCAGCATGGTAAAGACTCGCATTATCTGTCTTACGCCTTCACCAAGATACTTGCCATGAATCTCCGGGAGGCTACAGCCTTTGTCGCGCAAGGAAATCATGCCCGAAAGATAGTCATGAACAGCACCCGCAAAAATGCTGCCCAACACAATCCAAAGAAACGATGCCGTTCCGAATTGTGCGCCCATAATGGCTCCAATGATAGGGCCGACACCTGCTATGTTAAGAAACTGGATAAGGTATATTTTCCAAGGTTTCATGGGAACATAGTCGATTCCATCAGATAATGTAATTGCAGGTGTAGCTTGTTCGGGATGGATATGAAACACTCTTTCAATAATCCTTCCGTAAATAGCATATCCCAAGACGAGGACTGCCAATGCGATGATAAATGTTGTCATTTCTATAAAAGTTTGATTTGCAAAAATAGGGAAAAAAGAGATTCAATATATTTGACAATAAAAAAAGGCTGACATTTGCCAGCCTTTCATATAGATGTGAAGTCTTTTACCTTATTCGTGATACTTGATAAGGTCGATAAGTACACGGCGGTCAAATTCGGTAGGATCAAGTTCCTTAACACCACCGACTGGTTCGAGGATGATGTTTTCCTCTGGGAAGCCCATCTCTAAGAGTTCCATCATGATCTTTCTGCAACGGTTCTCAGAAAGTTTCTGGTTGTATTCAGCGGTAGCGGTAGCACTGTCGCAGGAACCTCTCAGACGAAGTTTGTAACCGTTAGCTTTTGCAACGTTGGCAATTTCTCTCAAGTTGACAAGGTCTCTCTTTGACATCAGCTGATATGAATCGAGGTTGAAGAAGATTGAGAAAGGATAGCTGATAGCTTCAATATTGTCTTGATAGATGACTACAGTGTCTGCCGGTACAACAACAGGGACAGGTGCAGGAACAGCGGCAAGTTCATCTTCGAGATGCTTGATTCTTTCGCGCATTTCCTTCATTTCTCTTTCGTAATTGGAAGGAAGTTCGTAAATTCTGCCACCGATATAGTAGGTGAGACCGAGATCGACTGAATAGTTGAAGTCAGCTCTTCTTGGTCTTGGGTCTTGGCATTCATTATACCATGAATCGATATGCCATTCCTGAGTCGACCAATTCAAATCCAAATTCAAATCAAGATAATCGTTCACTCTAAATCTGTTCAACAAACCGACTTGTGTTGAATATTCGAAATTACGACCTTCGTCATCAATAAGGCTTTTCAAGACAAAGAAATATTCGGAAACGCAGGCGACACCCATACCAGCATACACAATAGGAGTATAGAGTCTCTTTGGATTATAGTAACCTTGGAAGAAATCTATCGGGCTAAACAGAAAATCACCATGCAGATTATGATACATGCCATGAGTTTCATAGTAGCCATTTGCATCTGGACGTGGATTGTCTTCATAAAGGAATTGAAAGTTGCTGGCTCCAGAGTGTCTTCCATTAATGTAACTGTTGAATCCATTAATATCGTATGAAATTCTAACGCCAGCTTTGTGATTGAGCCATTTTCCGACGCTAAAACTGCCACCAAATGCCATTCTGTCCCAATGGACTTTATCGTAATCACCTTGGGGGTGTTTATCAGAACCCTGCCACCAATTCATGGTTCCATTTAGAGTGATAAACCAATTCTGACCAGCTTTTGTGGTCAGGTAACGAACTGAGTCCACATGACCTGCTGCCATTGATACAGAGGCGATTAGGACTGCACACATTGTGATAAATGCTTTCTTCATTTTAACTTTAGTATTTTTTGATTTCTATTAATATTTTCACTAAAAATTGAGGTGCAAAAGTAAGACTTTTTTCTTTACGGAAATCTTATTTTCAAAAAAACTTTAAAAATTATTGGTTTGCAAGTCTTTCCAACGTGTTAGTGATAAGATTTCTGACACTTGGATGGTAATCTGCGGCAAATTTTTCAGTCACCCTGTTGGCGATTACGGCACAAATTGTCAGGCAGTTATGCCCTAACATTTTGCCTAAGCCATACAATGCCGATGATTCCATCTCGAAATTGCAGATGCGCCAATCACCATATTTGAAATTTTCAATTTTCATGTTGTTCTCGGGATAGGCTAATTGCAGACGCAATGTTCGTCCTTGCGGCCCATAAAACCCAGGAGCAGTGGCTGTTATGCCTTGATGATAGCCTTCTCCCAAACGTTCAAACAATTCTTTTGACCCTTCAACGACGTATGGTTTAGGCAAATCTGATGGATAATCAGTCTGTCTGATGAATTCGTCACGAATGGCGGTTTCATTAATCTCCCGGTTTTTCTCATAGAAATAGATTAATCCGTCGAAGCCGAGGGCGTAGCGTGTTGCCACATAACTGTTTTCAACAGGGATGTCGGCTTGCAAGGCTCCCGATGTACCCAACCGGATAAGATTTAATGTGCGGTGATTTCCTTTCGGCATTCTCGTTTTCAGGTCGATGTTGGCCAAAGCATCCAATTCATTGATTACGATGTCAAGATTATCAGTGCCCATGCCTGTCGATAAAACAGTGATTCTCTTGCCGTTGAAATAGCCAGTGCGCGTAAAAAGTTCTCGGTTTTGGCGTTTCACTTCGATTTTGTCGAAAAACTCGGCCACCATGTCGGCGCGGGCCGGATCACCAACTAAAATGATGTCGTCGGCAATCTGGTCGGGATGCAGGTTGAGGTGATATATCGCTCCTTCTTCGTTCAGAATGAGTTGTGATGTGGGAATTGGTTGATGCATATTAATTTAAGGTGTTTGTCTTTGCAAAAGTAGTGTTTTTTTCAAAATGAATGGATATTTCTGTCTCCAATGAGATAAATAGCGTACTTTTGCCGAAATTGTTCAAATATGAAGGAAGTAATTGTAAAAAATATATCAATCGGTGATGAATTGCTGATTGGTCAAGTGATTAATACGAATGCAGCTTGGCTTGGTGAGCATTTGTCGGAGGCAGGCTATAACCTTAAATCAGTGCTTTCGGTAAGCGATTCCGAAAAAGCCATTCTGGATGCGTTTGAAAACTGCATGGATGCTGATTTAGTGCTGGTTACTGGCGGTTTGGGACCAACTGCTGATGACATTACGAAACCAACCGTATGCAAGTTTTTCGGGACGGAACTTGTTTTCAATCAAGAGGCATACGATAATTTGGTTTCCATTTTCAACCGCCGTGGATTCACCATGTCGGAGCGAAACCGTGGGCAGGCACTTTTGCCGAAATCATGTACCTATATTCAGAATAGTTACGGCACGGCACCTTGCATGTGGTTGGAGAAAAACGGTGTCGTCTTTGTGTTTATGCCAGGTGTGCCGTTTGAGATGAAAGGCATTTTCAACGATGAACTGCTGCCACGATTCAAGCATCGTTTCAAATCAATTCCATACGAAAAGCGGGTGATTATGACGACGGGCATCGGTGAATCGTTTTTGGCCGACAAAATCAAGGATTGGGAAGAGAATTTGCCTGATTTTCTATCGCTTGCCTATCTGCCGCAATATGGACTGGTGCGTTTGCGCCTGAGTGGAAGACATGAAAATGCCGATTTTCTGCACGAGACTTTGGATAGGGAAACTGAAAAGCTCTCAGCATTGATTCATGAAAATGTCTTTGCCATGGATGATGTGCCGATTGAAAACGTCGTTTTTCACCTATTAATTAATAAAGGCGCGACTTTTGCCACGGCTGAGAGTTGTACGGGCGGCAATATGGCGCATCGCATCACGATGATTCCTGGCAGCTCGGATGTTTTCAAAGGCACGGCGGTGACCTACGCTACCGAATCGAAAACCAATGTTTTAGGCGTACCGAAACAAGTGATTGATGAGTTTGGCGTTGTCAGTCAGCAGGTTGTCGAGGCAATGGCCGAAGGCGTCAGGAAGGTTTATGACGCTGATTACGGCTTGGCTTCAACGGGTGTGGCAGGACCTGGCGGTGGCACGGAAGAAAACCCCGTCGGAACGGTTTGGTTGGGCGTGGCTACGCCTGATGGCGTGATTTCGAAACGTTTCAATTTCGGCAACTCGCGTGAAAACGTGATTGAACGCGCAACCGTGATGGCTTACGAAATGCTGAGAAATGAGTTAGTTAGGAGTTAGGAATTAGGAGTTAGGAGGAGTTGGGACGATAAGACAATTTGACATTTGGACTTTTAGACATTTGGACTTTTAGACCTTTGGACAATTTGACATTTGGACTTTTGGACATTTGGACTTTTGGACATTTAGACTTTTTGAACAATTTTGAACTATTTATCGACTGAAGACTGAGAACCGAAAACTGAAAGCCATTACTTTTCGAACAACATTATTAGGATTCTATGAGACATATAAACAGTTTATTGATAGCGGTTTGCATAATGATTTGCGCCGTCAGTTGTAAAAACAACGAACCCGATTACAAGAAAAAACTGGATGTAAAGACTGCATCGGTTACCGATTTGACATTTAGTCGTTATGAAGATGTGCTGTTCCATCTGGACACGGCTGATTTTCAGGCTGAACTGATGCGTATTCAGAGCGATTATCTCCCATTCCTTGGAGGTGATTTGACTAACCCGAATGCGGTACAATACTTGAAGGATTTTGCCACGGACGAATACATGAACATTCTTTACGAAAAGGTGAAGACCGCTTTCCCAAACTTGGATTATGTCGAAAAAACCGTGGAAGACGTTTATGCGCATTTCAATTATTATTATCCTGAAATTCAATTGCCTAAAAAGGTATTTACTTGTGTTACGGGTGTAAATTCCGAAACACCGGCAGTCATGGTTTCTGATGACAATCTGATTATTTCGCTGGATTGGTATCTCAATCGTGACGAGGTTTATGACCAGATTGGAATGCCGCGTTACATTTCGGAACGCACGGTGAAGGAAACGTTGGCAAAGGATGTTGCAATGGAACTTTATATGGCCTATATTTACGAGTGGCGCAAGCAGACCAACCTTTCCGACGAGATGGTGAATGCAGGAAAAATCAAGTATTTCATCGAAGCAATGGCGCCCGAATTGCCCGATCACATTTTACTTGGCTATTCCGAGGAACAAATGAAATGGGCTGATGAGAATGAGGGCGGAGTGTGGGCTGACATTGTAGGCAATCAACGGTTGTTCTCAACAGGTCTGGACATGCACATGACTTTCCTAGCCGACGGACCTTTCACGCAGGAATACAGCAACGAGGCGCCGGCAAGACTGGGTGAGTTTTTCGGTCTGCACATCGTGCGTTCCTACATGGCGAATAACGAAATCACCCTGCAGCAACTGATGAAGAACAACGATCTCCAAGGCATATTCCAAAGCTCCAACTTTAAGCCGAAGAAAAACTGATTTTTCTTGATTATCGGATAAAATCACCTTTGACAACTGTGTCAGAGGTGATTTTTTTATTTTATTGTAAATCAACAATAAAAACGACAGCAAACGACAACAAATGCTTACAGTCGACTACAAACGTTTGTTGTCGGCTTTTTTCTTGACAGATGTTGCACTTTTGTAGCGGAAATTATCAAAAGGCAGTAAATGATGAAAAGGTCAGGGAAATATAGGCAAACAATAATCCCATCTGTTGATACGCCAAAAGAATGGAATCAGGTTAAGTTGCAGCAATTAAGAAAAATCATTCTTGATTTGATAAGGAAAGAATATGCTGGAAGAATAATCACAAACATTGATACTGAATTGCCAATTCGAGTTTCGGTAACATCAGCAAGAAAAACAGCCTTAGGAGAGGCCATTTATTTCAAGAAAGCTGCGGCTGTCCTTATTCTGCCCGACATTATCAAATATGCCCGATACAATAATTGGGGTGATGCAAAGCAAAGTGATGGGCCAAACATTCTTGGATATCTCAATTTTAAATGTAAATGTTTGATTGATGGGAAGAAGGAATGTGTTAGGATGGCAGTTCAGTTTCAAAAAGGCGGGAAATAATATTATAATATTGAGGTAAACAAAAAGCCCACACCTGAAAGGAGCAATGCTTAACCTTATCCGCAGTGTGGACTTTCGTATTACTGGGTGCAAAAATAGTATTTTTTATTAAAACAAGGACTTGCTTTGAAATTTTTTAAAATCGAATATGGAATGGAAACGAAAAAGGAAAACGAAATAGTGCTTTATCAACCGAATGAAACGATTCGGTTGGAAGTGAGAGTTTATGAAGAATCGGTTTGGCTAACTCAAGCCCAAATGGCTGTATTGTTTGGAACTACGACGCAAAACATCACGTTGCACATTCGGAACATCTATAAAGAATGCGAGTTACAGCAATTTTCAACTTGTAAGGATTTCTTACAAGTTCGGGATGAAGGGGGAAGAATTGTCCGTCGTAATCAAAAATTATATAATCTCGATGTCATCATCTCTGTTGGCTATAGGGTGAAAAGTTTACAAGGTACATATTTCCGGCAATGGGCAAATGCCGTTCTAAAAGATTACTTATTACGAGGATATGCATTCCGTGAGCAATTGCAAACCGTTCAAATGGAGATTGACACACGATTTGACGAGCAAAGCAAACGGATGTTTCTGCTGGAAGAGAAAGTGAACTCGCATCAGGAAAAGATTGATTTTTTCATTCGCACGAATCAACCGCCTGTTGAAGGAGTTCTGTTTGAAGGTCAGGTGCTTGGCGCGAGATTGTTTGCTGAAAACCTAATAAAAACGGCACAAAAAGAGATCGTTTTGATAGACAATTACATTGATGCAAAGACATTTGACATTCTTGAAACAAGAAATCAAGGCGTTATGGCAAGCATTTATGTGGAGAAAATCAGCCGCGTTTTGACCGATTTGCAAAATTTGGCGTTTTCCCAATACGGCAGAACGGTAGAATTGCACGTTTCAAGAACCAAGGTTCACGACCGTTTCCTTATCATTGATGGGCAAGTCTATCATCTTGGTGCTTCGCTGAAAGACCTTGGAATGAAATTGTTTGCATTCAGCAAAATGAGCGTTCCTGAAGAAATAATTATGAGTCATTTGAAATAAATAAATCCTTAAATCCCACAATATCATGTTAGTAAAAACCATTGGATGTGCCTTGTTTGGCATTGATGCGATTTCAGTCACAATAGAAGTGAACATTGACAAAGGAATACAGTTTTTCCTTGTCGGACTGCCCGATAGCGCGGTGAAAGAAAGCCACCAACGTATTGAAGCGGCGCTTACGAACCTCGGATTCAGTTATCCGCGAAAGAAAATCACGATTAATATGGCACCTGCCGACATCCGCAAGGAAGGCTCGGCCTACGACTTGCCGATTGCCATCGGCATCTTGGCTGCTTCGGGGCAGGTGGAGACGGAACACCTTGAACAATACATCATTATGGGCGAATTGTCGCTCGATGGTACTCTGAACCCGATAAAGGGTGCATTGCCCATTGCCATCAAGGCACAACAGGAAGGTTTCAAAGGCGTCATCATTCCAAAAGAGAACGCCAAAGAGGCCGCAGTCGTCAACGATATTGATGTGATTGGCGTGGAAAACCTTACCGAGGTGGTCGATTTCCTGAACGGAAACAACAATATCCAGCCAGTGAAAATCTCCCCAGAAGATGTTGAAAAGCAGGAGTTTTATGAATTTGATTTCTGTGATGTGAAAGGTCAGGAGAACATCAAGCGGGCTTTGGAGATTGCTGCTGCTGGCGGCCACAATGTCATCCTGATAGGCCCTCCCGGAAGCGGCAAGACCATGTTGGCCAAGCGGATGCCGAGCATCCTGCCGCCTTTGACGATGGCTGAAGCCTTGGAAACGACCAAAATCCATTCCGTTGCCGGATTGATGGGCAGCAACACCTCTTTATTAATGACGCGTCCGTTCCGCAGTCCGCATCATACGATTAGTGATGCCGGCTTGGTCGGCGGCGGCACTTATCCGCAGCCTGGAGAGATCTCTTTGGCGCATAATGGTGTTCTCTTTCTCGATGAGCTCCCCGAATTCAAAAGACAAGTCCTTGAGGTTATGAGGCAACCAATGGAGGACAGGATCGTGACGATTTCCCGTGCCAAGATTTCCCTTGATTTCCCCGCCAATTTCATGCTGATTGCTGCCATGAATCCTTGTCCGTGTGGCTATTACAACCATCCTGAAAAGCCATGCACGTGTCCTCCGGGTGCGGTGCAGAAATATCTGAATAAGATTTCCGGCCCGCTGATGGACAGAATCGACCTGCATGTGGAAGTCACGCCTGTGCCTTACAAGGATTTGACCGAAAAGCGCACGGGCGAGTCGAGTGCCGAGGTGCGCAAGCGCGTGATTGCCGCACGGAAAATTCAGGAGCAACGCTATGCCGATTTCCCGACCATTCATGCCAATGCGCAGATGAATTCACAACTTATCCAGAAGTATTGCGACTTGGACGACACCTGCCGCAACATGCTGAAAAATGCCATGAACAAGATGGGACTTTCGGCACGTGCGCACGATAGAATCCTAAAGGTTTCCCGCACCATCGCCGACCTCGACGGCAGCGAAAACATTCAGCCGGGGCATTTAGCCGAAGCTATCAATTACAGGAGTCTGGATAGAGACAGCTGGGGGAGGTAGAAATGGAGCAGAAAAGCGAAATCATTGTTTATCAGCCGAATGATATGCTGAATTTGGAAGTGCGTGTCGAGAACGATTCGGTATGGCTGACACAAAGCCAGATGTCGGAACTGTTTCAAAGAGATAGGTCTGTCATTACTAAACATATTAACAATGTGTTTAAGGAAAAAGAATTAGACGAAGGAAGGAATGTGCAATTTTTGCACATTGCAAATTCAGACAAGCCAATAAAGTTATTCAGTTTAAATGTGATCATTTCCGTCGGTTATCGGGTCAAGTCGAACCGTGGCACTCAATTCCGTATCTGGGCAAATCAGATCTTGAAGGATTATCTCTTGCGGGGATACGCCATTAACACAAGGCTGGAGGCTTTTGAGCAACGTGTTGATAAGGAACTGTTCGTTCATGAGCAGAGAATTCGGAAAAACGAAGAACAAATAGGATTCTTCATCCGTTCCGCATTGCCGCCTGTTGAAAGCGTCTTCTGTGATGGACAGATTTTCGATGCGTATGTATTTGCCAGCCAACTTGTGAAATCGGCAAAATCACGGGTCGTTCTGATTGACAATTACATTGATGAATCTGTGTTGCTATTGCTGTCGAAACGGAATGAAAACGTTGCGGCGACAATCATCACAAGACAGGCTGGGTTAATGCTCAAGCAGGATTTGGCAAAGCATAACGCTCAATATCTCACGATTGACGTGAAAGTGACGGATAGAGTTCACGACAGATTCCTAGTACTTTGTAATATCTAAATATTGCATAAAACAAAGAATAATCGTATCTTTGCCGCGTCACATACAACACGATACGATTATGCCTATCCAGAAGTACGAGGTAAGTCTGTCTGCAACGGAGCGCAAGCAACTTA
>NZ_JBADWU010000019.1:0-36203 GCF_056203535.1 Candidatus Limimorpha sp.
TCAAGAAAATCAGAATACTCAAGAACGGGAGAAAGGCCGTGTCATTCTTCAAGTACGGCCTGGACTACATCGCCGAGTGCATAATGAACCCTAATCATATACCTAAATTCGACATCTTTCAAATTTTGTCATGTACTTAGCTGATATATAATAAATTGGTTATCAGTTGTCGGTTATCAGTTATCAGTTGTCTAAAAGTCCAAGAGTCTAAATGTCTAAGAGTCCATTTGTCTAAAAGTCCAAATGTCTAAGAGTCCGAATCCTCCATAACCCTAAATTCAGAATGCAAACTAATTTTGCACAACTACTTATTTAGATGTGTTACAACTTTTTTAAAAGTGTTACTTGGTGGAATATTCCAAATTCTGAATCTTCAATTCGGCATTATTCCGTATCTTCGCGCCCGTTTTCATAAACTGTCAAACAATGACCCTTTTGAGCCTATTTAACGTCCCCGACCGGCTGTCGTGGTGGTTTATCGCCATCATCACCTTGATTTTCACCGCCGGCGCTTTCTACGGGGCTGACTATCTTAAAGCCTACAAACAACACCGCAAAGAACTTGGACTACACGTTTTCTGGTACTTGCTGACCTTTGCGTCGATGATTCTGCTGACGCTGACCCAACATGCCGTCGCCTTTCTGGTGACCTGGGAACTGATGGCCCTCGGCAGTTTCTTCCTCATCATCTTCGAGAGTTGGAACAGCGATGTCATCAAGGCTGGTATCAATTTCTTCATCCAGTCGCACATCAGCGTGGTCTTCCTGACCATCGGATTCCTGATGATGTACAACAAGACTGGTTCCTTCCTCTGGACGGATTGGGCTGCCTATCAAGGCCCTTGCGGACTGCCGTTTGCCTTCGTGTGCTGCGGTTTCGCCATCAAGGCGGGCTTCGTGCCTTTCCACACATGGCTTCCCGTGGCGCATCCTGCCGCTCCGGCACACATCTCCGGCGTGATGTCGGGTGTCATCATCAAAATCGGCATCTACGGACTGCTGCGTTCCGTGATGATTTTCAATGTCGATTTGGTTCTTGCTGGTAAAATCATCCTTGCAGTCGCCGCCATCAGCGGACTCTACGGCGTGATGATGGCCATCGTGCAGCACAACCTGAAACGGCTCCTCGCCTATCACAGCATCGAAAACATCGGTATCATCGGCATGGGCATCGGATTGGGCTGCATTGCCAAAGGACTTGGAATGCAAGAGATTGCATCGTTGGCTTTTGGTGGTGCATTACTCCACACCCTAAACCACGCGCTGTTCAAATCGACGCTGTTTTTCACTGCTGGCAATGTCTATCAAGCCACACACACACTCAACGTGGAACATCTCGGCGGCTTACTGAAGAGTCTCCCGCTGACGGGATTTTTCTTCCTCGTTGCAGCAGTGGCCATTTGCGGATTGCCCCCGATGAACGGTTTTGTCTCTGAAATCATGATTTATCTTGGTCTGTTCGATTATCTCGGGCAAGCCTCTATCCTCTCACAAGTCGGGGCTGTCGGCGCCATTTTGGCCTTAGTGATGATTGGCGGTCTGGCCATTCTCTGCTTCACAAAAGCCTTTGGCGTGGTTTTCCTTGGCGAAGCTCGCACCACATTGCCCGAGCATAAGGAATTCGGCGCATTACGTATCGTGCCGCTGGCCATTCTGTCATTGGTCATGCTGTCGGTGGGCGTTTATCCGGAATTTTATGTTCAGCAAATCAATAACATAATGCCTCTGTTCGGTTGCCCGGAAATTGCGCTGAACGGCACCATTGCCTCCATCGGCAGGGTTTCGGCCATCGTCATCGCGGTGACTGCCTTGCTTTGGCTTGTGCGCCGTCTCGCCACACGCAGCAAGAGCCTTGAGACCGGCCCGACATGGGGTTGCGGCTACGCGGTGGAATCGCCAAAACTGCAATACACAGCCACTTCGTTTGTCAAGACCTATTCAAAACTCTTTAACGGCGTGCTGAAAAGCGGCTTCCTTGAAAAAGCAGCCAATGCATACGTCAGATTCACCGGCAAGTTCGCCTTCCTGCAAAATGGCCGCTTGCAATCCTATATTCTATACGGCATCGTATTCATTGTCACCACTATCGTTTTAACCCTTGTGATATGTTAAGTTTCGCTTTAATCATATTGGCCTCGCTGTTTTTCAGCGGCCTCATCGTGCGCACCAAGAGCATCTGCGCCGGGCGCAAAGGTCCAGGCATCTTTCAGCCTCTCAAGGATGTGCGCCGCCTGTTCAAAAAAGGAACGGTCTATAGCACCAGCACGACATTCGTCTTCCGCATCGCTCCGCTTATCTACGCGGCATCGGTGCTGATGGCCTGTGCCTGCATTCCTTTTGACGGCAAACCAGGACTTATCCACTTTGAAGGCGATTTCGTTTTCTTCGCATACGTCCTTTCTCTGGGTAAGTTCTTCTGCATTATCGCTGCCTTGGATGCCGCCTCGAGCTTCGAAGGCATGGGAGCATCGCGCGAAGCACTTTATTCCATGTTGGCCGAACCTGCGTTTTTCCTCATCATGGGCAGCATCTCGCTCATCAGCGGACATACGAGTTTCGTTGATATTTTCGCCAACCTGAACAGTTACGGTGATGCTTTCCACATCGGCGCCACCATCGTGATGGCTGTCATCCTACTGATTATCGCGATGGTTGAAAGCAGCCGTCTTCCCATCGACGACCCCAAGACACACCTTGAATTGACGATGATTCACGAAGTGATGATTCTCGACAACAGCGGCTTCGACTTGGGCCTGATTCTCTCGACAGGATATATGAAATTCGCCATGTACGGCGCCCTGATTGCCAACCTGTTTTTGGCTGGTCCATTGGCCATGTCGATAGGCATTTTCTTCCTTGTGCAAGCCGTTTGCGCCATTGCCATAGGCATCACCGAATCGTTTATGGCGAGATTCAGGATGAACCACAATCCCGAGTTCATTTTCAGCGTTGCCGCTGCGGCATTGGTATTAGTTTTTTCAATTATGCAATTCAGTTAAGCCATGAAAGAAATCATAATGATGCTGTTTGTCATCACCATCTTTTTGATGGCTACAGCAAACCGACTGAGAAATTACGTGAAATTAGTGATGGTGCAAGGTTTCCTGCTCTTTGCCCTTGCCATCGTGCAGCTGAACGAGATAACGATTTCCAACCTCGTTTGGATTGCCATCGAGACCTTGCTGTTCAAATCCATTGCAGTGCCGTTTTTCCTTTTCCGACTCATCAACCGCAACAAGATTACCCGCGAAGCCGAGCCGTTCCTGCCGCATTTTGCATCCTTGGCTATCACGGTGGTCATCGTTGCAGGAATGTACATCCTGATTAGTGCCGTCAACGACGAGGGAATCGGAAAACTCTTCTTCGTCACATCCATGTCGGCCATCCTGTTCGGATTGTATTTCATCTGCTCGCGCCGCAAGCTCCTTTCACACCTGATTGGCTACATGGTCATCGAAAACGGCGTTTTCATCCTGACTTTGGCCGTCGGCAATCACATGCCTTTCCTCGTCAATTTGGGCGTGCTGCTCGACATTTTCGCCAGCGTGCTGCTGTTGGGCTTCTTCGCAGGCAAGATTGGCGACGTGTTCAAATCGACAGATGTAGATTCATTAACAACCTTAAAAGACTGATGCCATGCAATATTTCACACTCGATTCACTCTCAATCCTGATGATGGCCGTGCTTGCCATCGTGCTGTTGCCAGTCTTGATTCATTCCATCATCTATTTCCGTGATTTCAAGGCTCCTAAGGGACAAAAAGCCATTTATTACACCGCCTTGTTCGTCCTGACCGCCGCTTTGGCATTAGGCTACATGTCGAACCAAATCGCAATGACTTGGGTGCTCACCGAAGTCACGACATTGGCGGCAGGTATGCTGATTTATCACCACCGCGAAGAACTGGCACTCGAAGCCGTATGGAAATATGTGTTTGTTTGCGCCATCAGCGTCACGTTCATCTTTATCGGCATCCTGTTTTGGAGTCTCGCCCTCTATCGTTGCGGTTCATCCGATTTGAGTTATGCCAACTTGATGGCTTACAGCGACAAGATGGATCCTTTCTGGTTGAAGATGGGTTATATCTTCATCTTCTGCGGATATACCGCTAAGATGGGACTTTTCCCCATGTTCACCGCTGGCATCGATGCCAAGGACAATGCCCCAGGTCCAGCCGCCGCCATGCTTTCGAGCGTGCTGGTGAATCTCGGTTTCGTGGGCATCTTCCGCGCATACGCTGTCGTGGCAGGCAGCAGTTCGGCACAATGGGGACGCATTCTCATGATTGTCACCGCTGTTTTGACGCTATTCATCGCAACGACCTATATGGTGAAGATTTGCAACTACAAACGCATGCTGGCCTATTCGAGCATTGAGCACAGCGCCATCGTGATTCTCGGCCTGTGTTTCGGCAAAGTCGGCATCATCTTCGCTATCCTGCATTTGCTGATGCACACCTTCGTAAAAAGCGGCCTGTTCCTGCATTACAACCAATTGGTGAAAGTTTATGGCACCAAAATGATGGACAAAATGGGCGGTTATCTGCAACTCAATCCATTCGGCGCCATCGTCCTGTTGTTGGGACTTTTCTCCATCACGGCTATTCCGCCATCGGGCATGTTCATGAGCGAACTCGGCATATTCAATGCCATGATAGAAACCGGTTGCTGGTGGCTCGTTGTCATCGTTGCCTTGTTCCTCACCGTGCTGATTTGGGCCATCTGCAAGAGCATCATCCAAGTGATTTTCCTGCCCTTGAAACCCGAAGTTGCCGCCGAACTAAACGCCCCGCGCCTCAGCCCGTTGCGCAGCGTGTCGCAACTCATCCTGTTTGGTTTGGCCATTTATATCGGCTATGCTTGTCCTGATTGTATAACCCAATTGATAAACGACGTCGCTTCGTTGATTTACTGATAAGTAGATGAGCAAAATTAGTTTACATATTGAAAACGAGGCAGCGAGGTCACGAGACAACGAGGTCGCGGGGATGCGAGACAGCGAGATATTCCGACATCCCGAAGCCTCGAAACCTCGAAGTCTCGAAATCCCGAATCCTCGCAGCCTCGAAACCCAAATTGAAATTAAATCCTGAATAACTACTTATGAGAACCCTGACACTCTACAATAATGGCCGAAGCGTAGCCTTTGGCGATATTCCGCAGACCACCGATTATCATGAATTTACGCAATATGTTCATGAGGCAATGGCCAACGATACATATCATTGCGTATCTTATTTCGGCTATCCGAATGCTGATGCGCTGCAAATGATTATGTGTCTCGCCAACGATACAAACGGCACAATAGAGGTTTCCTCTTTTGTTTTGAAAGAGAAATCCTGTCCTTCATTGAAAATCAGGGCGATTGACCGTTTTGAAAGAGAGATGGCCGAAAATTTCGGCATCGCGTTCGAAGGACATCAATGGCCAAAGCCCGTTCGCACGGCACCCGACGACTATCCTTTTTATCGTGCCGACGACGAAGAGCTGCACGAGGTTGGCGTTGGCCCTATCCACGCGGGCGTCATCGAGCCGGGACATTTCCGCTTCACTTGCGAAGGAGAGAAAATCCTCAACCTTGAAATCATGCTGGGCTATCAGCATCGCGGCGTCGAAAAACTGATGCTTGAAAAACCGATGTTGAGCCAGAAAGCCATGCTGGCAGAATCGGTGGCGGGCGACAGTGCTGTGAGTCATGGCATCGCTTTTGCCACGAACTATGAAGCCCTCTGTGACTATCAAATCGACGAGCGCGCCGCCGTGGAACGCATGATTGCCTGCGAGTTGGAGCGTATCGCCATCCATAGCGGCGACCTCAGCGCCATCTGCGGTGATGTAGCCTATCAGCTTGGCAATGCCGTTTACGGCAGGTTGCGCACGCCTATCATCAATTTCATGCAAAAATGGTGCGGCAACCGTTTGGGCAAGACCATGGTTCGTCCTTTTGAGGCTCCTTACGGCCTGACTCCAGAACTCATCGCTGACTTACATGCTATGCTCAACGCCTACGAGAAGGATTTCACCCAAATGAGCAACAAAATCAAGCGCTGCCCATCAGTCTTGTCGCGACTCGAACGCACTGGCACGGTGACACGCGAGCAAGCGGTGGAGATAGGCGCCGTTGGCATGGCCTCACGTGCATCAGGCTTGTTGAGAGACATTCGCAGCACGCATCCCTACCTAAAATATGAAGGCCAAGTGAAACCGGTCGTCAAGAAGCACGGCGACGTGTATTCACGCACTCAAGTCAGAATCGAGGAAGTGTACGAATCGCTTGCACTCATCAGAAAATTAGTTGACAATCTTCCTGCTGTCCAAGCAAGCCATACGGCTGAGCCACAGTTGCAAGCGAACCGTTTCGCCTTGAGCCTTGTGGAAGGCTGGCGTGGCGAGATTTGCCATTGCGCTATCACCGACAACAGCGGAAAATTAGCATTGTACAAGATAAAAGACCCTTCGTTCCATAACTGGGACGCCCTTGAGCTGGCAGTCAGAAACAACGAGATTTCCGACTTCCCGATTTGCAACAAAAGTTTCAACCTCTCCTATTGCGGACACGATTTATAAAGCCATGAAACACATCAGTAACCTTTCCATATTAAAAGCACAGGGCAAGCAATACATCCCCGACCCGACAACGGCACAAGTGCCTGGCATTTTCAGAGGTCGCCCTGTCATCAGCACTACACCAGCCGACAACGAGAAAATCGCTGCAATATGTCCCATGCAGGCCATTGGTACCCAAGGCGGACTCAGCATCGATTTAGGCAAATGCGCGTTTTGCGGCCTTTGTGCGCGACAATTTCCTGAAAAAATCACGTTCACAAAAGATTACAAAATGGCCACGACCGTGCGCGAAAACCTGATTGTGCGCGAAGGTGTTGACAAGCCGATTGAATATGGCCCGAAGCCCGAATGTGCCAAACTATTCAAAGGTTCATTGAAACTGCGTCAGGTGAGCGCTGGCGGCGACAATTCCTGCGAATGGGAATTGGGTGCAACGGGCAATGTCAACTTTGACATGGGACGCTACGGCATCGAGTTCGTGGCCTCACCACGTCACGCTGACGGCATTGTCATCACGGGACCTATCACCGTCAATATGGCTCGTGCCACGCAAATCTGCTACGATGCTGTCCCTCAACCGCGGCTGCTTGTCCTTTGCGGCGTTGATGCCATCAGCGGTGGTCTGTATGCCGATTCCGACGCCATCGACCGTTCCTTCCT
Organism: Candidatus Limimorpha sp.; assembly: GCF_056203535.1. Classification (NCBI taxonomy): domain Bacteria; kingdom Pseudomonadati; phylum Bacteroidota; class Bacteroidia; order Bacteroidales; genus Candidatus Limimorpha; species Candidatus Limimorpha sp. The sequence goes on from NZ_JBADWU010000019.1 coordinate 7,227, forward strand.
GAAAACGCATAAGGTAGATCTTTACCTTCCCGGCAATCCGGCGCATCCGCTCACGATTCTGAATGGATTGAGGGAGTTGACGGTGTGAGATTACACAAATATTTGTTTTCCTACACTCCTGATTGATCCTGTGACCAAGTCATCAGTTTCTCCATCGTAGTATCCGTAAATGTATGCCAAATTTCAAGTTTGACTTTTTTGTAGTCATCAAAGAGCTGACCAACACGTTCTATCTCGAACACCAAACGGAGGTCGTTCTTGTCCTCATTCTTCTGCCCATCCTTGCGATAGCCAAGACGAGCGATCTTGATGTAGTAAAGGTCGCGGATACCCTTGCCAGAAAGGTACGGCATAAAATAGTAGAGTTTGTTGAGCGCAACCGTAGTCGGGAACTTCTTGCCTGTATAGTAAATCTTGGCTGAGCCATTAAGATACTGTTCCCAATTATCTTTCTTGACGTTGCAGATAAGGAGGTTCTTGGTGAGGTCGAGAGGCAAATGATAATGCGTGCGTTTAGTGCCGTATTTTACCTCAATGTCCTCGCGAACCATACTGTTCTGCGTGATTGGTTCAAGTTCGTATTGATCGAAGAGGTCGAAGAAACTAAGCTGTAGGTGCTTCACTTTTTCAGCTTCCTTCTTCTCTGCAGGCTTTTCAAGCGTCTCACGGGTCAGACGACGATTGATAATTTTGTGCCAAATAGAACGTGCCAATTTAACCTCATCTTCCGACAGTCCCATGCCTTGATGCAAAATGATTTCATCGGTATAATCGAGAATCTCATCTGCCGTTGCTTTGTTGCGGAGCATACGATCGAGAGTGTCAAAGATTTGTTCATTGTCTTCTCTGTAAGGCAGATAGATTCCACCGACCTCGCTTGGCATAAGTTCGAGGCAACCGCCACCGAAATTACGTCCGAGGATCTCTGCAAAGGCAAACGAAAGAGAGTTATAGTAACTCGCCACAAACGCTTTCTTGTTCACACCATCCTTGATGAAGACTCTGTGCATGGTGTCAGTGGTATAAGCACCTGCCTCGTTGAGTACAAACTTTGGGTAAATGTTGTTGCGTCTGAGGAACAAAGCATCAGAAAGTTTGATGGAAGGAATCACCCACCATTGATCTCGAATGCTGGTCTTGTAACCTTTGTCAATGTCAGCTGCTTCGCCACTTTCAAGATAAGCCTTCACACCTTCGTTGCCGTTCTCTTTGGCGTCAGGAGTGAATACAAGAAGATGAGCTTTTGCCTCAGATGCGACATTCGCTTTCCAGTCGCGTTTTGTAAAGCAAAGGCTATTTACCTGCACGCTTCTTCCAACCATCGGACGCGCGTAATCTTGCAACTGGTACATACTCACTACTGATTGTGGTACGGTGAAGAAATCGTTTGAGCCTGTTGTAATGCCCACCTCCACATTTGCAAATGAAGAAATTGTTGTGGCTTTTTTCACTTTGTCAAGCAGATCAAGTTCTTTCTTGTCAAGGAAGTAATAGGTCCACTTGTCCGTGTGGAAGTCAATATCCTTACTTGGAAACTTCAACTGATGGGGATCAAGTGCTAAAAGCCCCTCTGTGTCCTTGACCTCAATGTGCTCTATCTTGTGTTCGTTTGTACTGTTCTTCTCACAGAGGAGCAGAACTACCTCCTGCTGAATTTCTTCAAATACAAGATTCTCAAAAGAGATGATGTTTATCTTGTTGAAGGTCTTTGCAAGGTACTTGCGGAGTTGCTGAGCGTACTTCACCATAAGCAATTCAGACGGAATCACAAATCCCATCTTTCCATTGTCGCGAAGAAGCTGCGTGCAACCAACGACGAACGTTACCCACGCATTGGTTAGTTTAGTGCGTTTGAGTTTTCCATTCTTGAATATCTCATCTGCAAGCTTCTGCTGATTAGCATCATAATACTGATAACGGATAAACGGAGGATTGCCAACAACTAAGTCAAATCGTTTTTCTGTATCAAGACAGAATCGATGAAAATCCTGATTAATAACCTTCGAATCATGCAAGCCAAGAGCACGGGCCTTATCTGCTTCTGCTGCTTCATATTCAACAGCGGTGACTGTATTGAAGAGCATATTTTCATCACGCATGCACTCCAAGAATACACCATCACCACAACTTGGTTCCAGTATGTCAGCACCGTGTCCACCGTTAATTCCCCAATGTAGTATGAATGATGCAATGGCAGGTGGAGTGTAGTATGCTCCTCTCAATTTTTCTGCGGATGCGTCTTTAATCAGCTGCATAGAGTTCTTTGATTTTAGGAATTAATGTTACTTCTTCTACGGTCATTCCGTAGAGGTTGTTGATTGCTTGTTGTTGCTCTGCCTTGAGTAATTCAAACTGACGTTTCAGGGGCGTTGCCCTTCTTGAATTATTTCCGGCAGCAGCTATTCTATCACCGAGCGAAATGAGCGATTTCTGACGTTCAACGATTTTATTGTGTGCAGTAGCATCAGTAGGATTGTTGAAGTCAATAGTGCGTACAGGGATCTGCTTCAACACTTTTGTTCCACGAGCGATGAAGCCACCCCTGAATATTTCGCCATAAAGGGATGCAAGCCATTCACCCTGAATTGATCCGAGTATCGCCTGTATGTAATAGATGGAGTAATGGCTATCCGCAGGAATACTTACAAGGCAATAACCAGCAGTACCGCCAGATGAAACTAACGTGCCATTTGTGTCAACCGCGTATTTGTTCTCCTGAGCAAGGACACCCACAATTATCTTTTCTGAAATTTCGCATGCTTCAAGGCTCTGATGGCGACCGAAACGATGCCATTCGTTCGCTGTTGTAGGCGTAGGCTTGATGTCTCTATCTGGGCGATCAAGCTCTGATTTGATTACAGTAAGGTAGTTGTAAAAATATGGATATTTGCGCTGGATTGTATTAAGTGCTATCACATCCAATTTGCCGTCAACTCTTCTCTTGTAAGGGAAGATTACACGTGCATTTGGTTTGAAGGTACGATAGGTATTGAGTGAATCTTCACCTGATACGGTTTTGAAGTAAGGTTTTGTCACCTTCTTCTCAATCTGGTAAAGTTGCTTGTTATACTTGAAATAATAATACTGCCTATCCTCGCTTTCAGGTTGAAAAATGTACACCTTGTTAGCACTCGTTTGAATGCCATTAAAAATGTAATCGTCACCCACGATTTCACCTAAAGGAAGACTCTGAGTAGAAATGAGATTCAGGATTGACTGCAATCTATCTGAACAAAGAACCCATGTCTCTTCACCCAATAGGCTAACATTTCGCTCGTTTTCTGAGAATGAATTCAAATCACGAACTTTCCATTTTGCCAAACTATCAACTTCTGAATACTTGAATGAATCTTTCTCTTTGTTTTGTAGAACGACTATGCATGAATAAGTTGATTTGTCTGAAAAAACCTGATGAGCACCGAATGAAGTGATTGCTTTGATGCTCTTGTGGGTAGAAATGTAATTACGGAGTTCTTTGCCTGCACCAACCTTCATGAATTTACTTGGTACAATGTACCCCATCGCTCCATTTTCTTTCAGTAACTTGAATGCACGCTCAACAAAGAGGAAATACTTATCGTATTGCTTGTAAGCACTCTTGTAGCGTTTTGGATAAAGTTTATGCTCCTTTGGTGTAAATACCTTAATATCCTCTGTCTTCATGTACGGAGGATTGCCTACAATGTAGTCGAACTTACGTTCTCCAAAGTCGAATGGATTGATTTCTACTGCTTGATCAACTGGCACATCAGATGATTCGAGCAAACTATTGCCATAAAAGATGTTATCATCAAGGTTTGGCAAGATAGGATGGAATGATGCAATTGTAGAATCGTCTTCTCCTTCAAGAAGTTTCAACAAAAGACCAAACTTGCAAGCTTCTACAGCATTGAAATCTTTGTCAACACCATAGATACAATTCATGAGTACGTTACGCTTAACCTCAAACTTGAGCTTGTATGTGTTTACGTCCGTTTGAATCAGCTTATTCTTGTCATTTAATGTGTAGAAGTCAACCAATGCATCACAAAGAAGCTGGAATGTTTCTAGAAGGAATGCACCGGAACCACAAGCAATATCAGCACATTTAAGGCTTAGAATCTGTTCGTCTGTCAAATGAGCGAGATTATCCTTCATCGTCTGGCGAAGAATTTCACGTACAATGAAGTTGGGAGTGGTTACAATGTCTCTGTTCTCGTTCTCAGGTTTGTTGACAATGCTCAACTGTCCATCAACGACAGCAAGCCTTTGTGAAAGGAAAATTTCGTAAATCTTGCCTAGGATGTCGGACGAAAGAACAGCAAACGAATAAGGACTTTGAGGGAAATAGAGTTCACGAATGATTGACCAGAAAGAAGAACTTACATTGCCAATGATTTCATCTGATAGTTTTTCCTCGAAAAGACCAGAATTGTAACGAGAGTCAGCAGCCTTGAACTTTGCAATCAGCTCCTGATGGCTGTTGTGGTCAGCAATCTGCAACAGGCTTTGGTAAGTTTCAATATTTCTATCCTCGCATACACGAAGGAAGAGGATCTTGTTGATGTAACTCTGAACTACATCACCAAGTTCATCCATCTCAATCGCTGGGTCGTTACGCAGAATTTCCTTTCCGAGCATCAAACGCCAGTCGTTGATCTGCTGCAAGAAAAGCTCATCAACCGATTTGTGGTTCACGTTTGCTTCAATCTCACTCCACACCTCATCAAAATGACCTGAATATACAGATTCCTTGCCGAGGTACTCCAAAAGTTCCTCGACTGCATCTTCGTAATCGGTGTATTTGTATTCGCGAACAATAGCCTTGACACGTGTATCGTTCTGCTCCACAGGATAAGAGGTGTCGTAAATGTAGAGGTGTTCAAAGTTGCTCAATACACTTATCTTCAAGCCTGCCGTAAAGCCATAACGACGAACCTGCTTGGCAGGATCATCTTCACGCTCGATGTGAACGCAAGGTTTCTTCGCTTCAAGGAAGAATTTGCGTTCGCCGAAGAGACGAAAAGTGTAGTCGGGCTTCTTGGTGTGAGAAGCCGCATTTGCCTTCAATGGCTCCTCCAGCAATACTTCACGCTCATTGGTGTTCTTGCCAGCGGTATTGCGAATGTCCCATCCAAGAATCTCGAACAATGGATCAAGGAACTCGTTTCGCACCTGAGTTTCATTGAAACGCGAAGTGCGATAAACGTCCTTGTCTTGCCCATACTTCTCCACAAGAACGTGTATTTTATTCTTGATTTCGTTAATCATAAACTATCCATTTCTTTCAACACATGCAAAAAAACGCACCAAATCAGCTGATGTTACATCAAAGTAAAATGCAAAATTATGAATTTATACTAATAGCAACAACAAAAAAACCAATTATAATTCAGTTTTTACAAAGCCCACTAAAAGTAAAAAAGGTGTAACCTTTCAGGCTACACCTTTTTATCTATGTTTGACAAACAGTTGTCTATCAGTCTTATTTCACTTCTTCAAAGTCGACGTCGGTCACTTCGTCGTCGCCGCCCTTGTTGTTGTTCTGCTGACCAGCATTCGGGTTGCCACCCATGTTGTTCGGGTCGAAGCCTGCGCCTTGTGGGCCGCCTTGTGCGCCAGCGTTCTTGTACATTTCTTCGCTTGCCTTCTGCCACATGGCATTCATTTCAGCCATGGCAGCGTCGATACCAGCGATATCTTGTGCCTGATGAGCGGTCTTCAGCTTGGCGAGAGCGCTTTCAATTTCACCCTTCTTGTCGGCTGGCAACTTGTCGCCATATTCCTTCAGTTGCTTTTCAGTCTGGAAGATGATGCTGTCGGCTTGGTTCAGCTTGTCGATGCGTTCACGTTCCTTCTTATCGGCTTCGGCATTGGCCTGAGCTTCGTTCTTCATGCGCTGGATTTCATCATCGGTCAAGCCTGATGAAGCCTCGATGCGGATGTTCTGGCTCTTGCCTGTAGCCTTGTCCTTAGCGGACACGTTGAGGATACCGTTTGAGTCGATGTCGAAAGTGACTTCGATTTGCGGTACGCCACGTGGCGCTGGAGGAATGCTGTCGAGTGTGAAGCGGCCGATGGTCTTGTTTTGGGCAGCCATTGGGCGTTCGCCTTGCAGCACGTGGATTTCAACCGAAGGCTGGTTGTCAGCAGCCGTTGAGAAGACTTCGCTCTTGCGGGTCGGGATGGTCGTGTTGGCATCGATGAGTTTGGTCATCACACCGCCGAGGGTTTCGATACCCAATGACAGAGGAGTGACATCGAGCAGCAGCACGTCCTTCACTTCACCGGTCAGCACACCGCCCTGGATGGAAGCACCGATGGCCACCACTTCGTCGGGATTAACGCCCTTTGAAGGTTCCTTCTTGAAGAAATCGCGGACGATATTCTGAATGGCTGGGATACGGGTTGAACCACCAACCAGAATGACATCGTCAATGTCGTTGACGCTCATGCCGGCATCCTGAAGAGCCTTTTGGCATGGTTCGATGGTGGCGTGAATCAGATGGTCGGCCAGCATTTCGAACTTGGCGCGGCTCAAAGTGCGGACAAGGTGCTGTGGAATGCCGTTGACAGGCATGATATATGGCAGGTTGATTTCCGTTTCGCTTGACGATGACAGTTCAATCTTAGCCTTTTCAGCAGCTTCCTTCAGGCGTTGCAGGGCCATAGGATCCTTGCGGAGGTCGATGCCATTGTCGCGCATGAATTCTTCAGCCAGCCAGTTGATAATGACTTCGTCGAAATCATCACCGCCGAGGTGAGTGTTACCGTTGGTTGATTTCACTTCGAACACGCCATCACCTAATTCAAGGATGGAGATATCGAAAGTACCGCCACCGAGGTCATACACAGCGACTTTCACATCGCTCTTTTTCTTGTCCAAACCGTAAGCCAAAGCAGCGGCTGTAGGTTCGTTGATGATACGGCGCACTTTCAGACCTGCAATTTCGCCGGCTTCCTTAGTAGCCTGACGCTGTGCATCGTTGAAGTAAGCCGGAACGGTGATGACGGCTTCGGTGATGGTCTGGCCGAGAAAGTCTTCAGCGGTCTTCTTCATCTTCTGAAGGGTCATGGCTGAGATTTCCTGCGGGGTGTAGTTCTTACCATCGATGTCGATGCGTGGGGTGTTGTTAGGGCCTTGCACCACTTTATAAGGCACGCGCTTCATTTCGGCCTGAACCTTGTCGTAGGTTTCGCCCATAAAACGTTTGATGGAATAAATGGTGCGCAGCGGGTTGGTGATAGCCTGACGCTTTGCAGGTTCGCCCACCTTGCGTTCGCCATTATCGGTGAAGGCGACGACAGAAGGCGTAGTGCGGTGGCCTTCGCTGTTGGCGATGACAACCGGTTCGTTACCTTCCATTACTGCCACACATGAGTTAGTTGTTCCTAAGTCGATTCCAATGATTTTTGACATGTTTTTGTTCTCCTATTTATTTAATTATTAAAATTTGTCATATAATAAAATGGATTTATTTTAAGCTCCATTTTTTTATTTCAGGAATATTATTGATATTCATATTATAAAAACTTTCACCAGTTAATCTCTCATATTCAGAAATTGCATAAGTATCCATCATTCCCGCTAAATAATCTAATACACATCTAACAATAGTCTTAATCTCTTTATTTTTAGGTCTGTAATCAGGAGGCAACAAATAATAGTTTTTATTTATTTTTTCATCAACATATATGTTGAAAAGAGTTTTTAAAACAATCTCTCCTTTAGTCTCATACAATGCTACTTCTGAATTTCGAGACACACAGATAAATATAATTTTAGAAAGAATCTTGCATAAAGTACCATAGGGTTCTTCTATGCACAATTCTTTTTTATTTTCATCAAAAGATAAACTTCTCACAAACTTGTCAGTAAGACTTGAAGTAAGATTTTTTCTAAATAAGTGTGAATACTCCTGAATGGTTTTTATATTATTTGAAACATCATTCAATTTATTTTGAATTTCAGTTACTATATTTTTAAATTCATCATAAGCATTTTTTATTTGCGTTTGCTCCATTTTTTCATTGTTATATGAAAGAATTTCAAAACACAATTCATCAATAGAAAATAGACCTTGGGACAGACCATCTTCCAAATCATGAACAGCATAAGCTATATCATCTGCTAATTCTATGATTTGTACATCAAGGGTTCTCTGATTTTCTAATTCGTTTTCCTGACGGAATTTTTCAAGAAACTCATAATCTTCATTATACATGAATTTTTTTGTTTCTTTTCCTTCTTTTTCAATATATTTGTTAATTGCTAATAAAGTCCTATATGTTAAATCCAACCCTTCTGGAGAAGAACCATGACGATCCAATTTGCGAAGCACTCTGAAATTCTGAGCATTTCCTTCAAAACGAAGCTCATACACTTTTGCTATCTCATCTAGAACACGTTCTCCCTTATGTCCAAATGCAGGATGACCAATATCATGTCCTAATGCAGCTGCATCTAATAGATATAATTCTTCTTCTAAGTAATTTTCTTTATTACACTTAAAAGCTAATGTCCGTGCAATTGAACGTGCAATCTGAGACACCTCCAAACTGTGTGTAAGTCGATTTCTATAGAATGCAGTAGATTCAATTCCTAGAATTTGCATTTTCCCTTGTAGTCGGCGAAATGATGATGAATATAGTATTCTTGCATAATCTCTTGCATATTCAGAACGTCCTTCTTCAACTTTTGATTTATCGTATTGACGCTCTTTCAAAGAGTCATTTTGCAAGACCTCATACAAGTCTTGCACAGCCTTTATTTGTTCAAGAGAAAAGTTTTTCATAGTATGTTTTTTTAATCATCCTTTTCCATAGCTTTCATAAAAGCATGCCAACCTTCTTCATTACCATCACAATACTCATCTTCGATTTTTCTAAGAAAAGATATTCGTGCTTTTTCTGAAGCTAATAGTAACAAATCATCAACCCCATCCGATTTAACAATATATCCTTGTTCATTCTTTGTCCTTTGTGTGCTAAATAAACCATACGAAGTCACTTCATTAACCGACCGATACAAGGAGTCTATTTCTTCATAATCATCCAAATCAATTTGGGCAATCCACTCATCAAAATTTGTTGTCGTACTCATATATTTAATTAAAATTTTCTATTCATTTATGCAGCCCTTCATTGGGCAACGCGCTTCATTAGTCAATCTTTATGCCAAACAAGAATTGACGCTTTTTGTTTTTAACAGAATTGAAAGAAAATAGTTAAAATATTAATATTCAATATTTTAAATAAAGAAAACAAAAACTGACAAAATGACAAAACGGACTGACATCAGCGATTATCGGGGAATGTTCAGCTTAATCCAATGCGCAAAAACAGGGTCGTTGAAAGTGATTTTCCTTGCTTCAATGTCAATCAGGTCTTTGTCCTCAAGTGATTTTTTCAGCCGTGTAATATTTGCTGCCGTACCGAGGTCGTAACGTGTCAGTATTTCTTTCCGCGAAAACTCAGATTGGATTCCATCGCTCATTGCCAAAAGGAAATTGATTTGATATCCGGTCAGTTCGTCAATGTAATTTTGAAACAATATGGAACTTTGATTCAGCAACTCGGTTTTCGATTTTTCAAGGATTTCGCGTGTGGCTGTTTTTTCCGTCTTGGTCCAGACAATCCACGAAAGCTGCTGAACGTACGAAGAATGGTTTTCGACAAACGCACAGATTTCTTCAGTCAGTTCTTTTGAAATCGATTTTCCGGTAGCCGCAAAACGGCTCATGATGAAATCCGACCAATATGTTGTCGGTATTTTCTGCAAAAACAAAATGTCGCCGAATTTATAGAACGGGCAACTTGGCTTTGAAAACAATCCTGCCAAAATATGCTTCTTGCTACCGAAAAGGCAATAAGTCACATTTTGCTGGTGCTGCCAAACGGAACGCAGTTTTTTCTGAAACAGCAACGAATCGGAAAAATCCGCAATTTGCTGAAATTCATCAATGCAAACGACAACTTTTATTCCTTTTGATTCAGCGATTTTTTCTGGCAACGACAAGACATCTGCGTTAAAATGCGTTTCGGAAAAATCGAAAGAAAAGGTCAAATCGGTCACAGGGTCAACATCAAGACTGATTTTTGGAACCAGTCCTCCTAAAAACTTCTTGGCATCGGCCACCCATTCTTCCCATTTGCTGCTGGTTTGCTTGATGATTTCAGTAGCAAACATTTTATAAAACTGATGTTCGTTGCGGCATGAAAAAACATCCATCATGACCACTTTCACATCTTTTTCGTTTTTCAGAGAATCGGCTACATGTTTGACCAAAGACGTTTTGCCCCAACGCCGTGGGGAAATTAGCATTGTATTGATTCCGTGAAGGAAATTCTGCTGCAAACGTTGTGTTTCGTTTTCCCTATCGGTAAAACATGGCTCTGATGTTGCCGTCCCAAAAACAAAAGGATCTTCCATAAACGTTTATTTTACGAGGCAAAAATACAGATAATTTCATTACAAACAACATTGTTTCAAACAAAGTTGTTTAAAACAAAACTGTTTATAATTTATATATTTGATTAACAGATATATATAATCAAATATTATCTTTTTTTCTTGAAGAAATCCGTCAATAACGAGAGACATTCATCGTGCAAAACGCCCGTCTGAACCTTGGTTTTCGGATGCAGCATGTTGCCGAAACGCTGAAAACCGTTTTTCGGGTCATCGGCTGCCCAGACCACACGACCCGCATGGGCATGTTCCAAAGCGCTGGCGCACATCGGGCAAGGTTCAAGGGTGACATAAACCGTACATTCGTCAAGATATTTCGCGCCCAAGGCATTCGATGCCGCAGTGATGGCAAGCATTTCGGCATGAGCCGTCACATCGTTCAGCATTTCGGTCTGGTTGTGGGTGCGTGCAATGATTTTGTTGTTGCAGACCACCACGGCACCAATGGGAATTTCGCCTGCCTCAAGCGCAAGTTCAGCCTCGTGATAAGCCTGCTTCATGAAATACTCGTCGGAAAAAACGCTCAGTGTCATGGCTTTGCTCATTGAACCGTGTAAGTGTCCCAATCGGGTCCCAACGGGAATTTTTCGCGGAAATGTGTCAGTTTTTCAGCACTCAAAGTGCAATGCGCCACGCCTTCCTGGTAAGGCTCGACTTTCGATATGATTTCGCCGCGGGCGTTCACCACCTGCGATTCGCCGCTGTAATGCAAGCCGTTCGGGTCGTCGCCGATGCGGTTCACACCTATTATATATGCCTGGTTTTCGATGGCACGCGCCACCAAAAGTCCGTTCCACACAATCATTCGCGAATCAGGGAAGTTGGCCAGATAGAAAGCCAAATCGTATTCATACTGTCCGTTTTCGTAGCGGTTGCGTGCCCAAACGGGGAAACGCACATCGTAGCACACCATCGGGCGGATGCGCCAACCTTTCAATTCAACAACAAGTTGATTTTCACCTTTTTCAACCAACTGGTTTTCGCCACCAATGCTGAACGGATGACGTTTGTGATAAAGTTCGTAACTGCCATCGGGACGCATCCAGACGAGACTATTATAATAGGTGCGACCGATTTCAAGCAAAAGCGTGCCGCAAACAACAGCATTCTTCTCCTTTGCCATGGCGCTAAGCCAACACATCGTTTCGCCATCAAGAGGCTCGGCAAACTGGCGCGGATCGACAGGGAAAGCCGTGGTGAAAGTTTCGGGAAGCAGAATCAAGTCGGTGTTGTTCTGCACTTTATCGAGCAGGAGGGAGAAGTTTTCAAGGTTTGCGGCCTTGTCTTCCCAGCGGAGGTCGGTCTGTATGTAGGTGATGTTGAGGTCAGGCATAATGAGATAGTTTGTATTTTAGAGGCAAAATATGTTCCTCATTGATTTTCATATTGGGTCAATAAAACTTCTTTGTAATCTATTTTCTGTAAAACACTTCCTTGAAAAGCTTAATACCAGTTTTATCTTGCAAAAGTTTTGCAAAGTCACTAATGACATCATCGGCTGCTTCTTGTGTTGCAAAACGTTGCATTTCGTACTTTTTTATGACCATACACTCTTTGTCCGTACTTTGGATCATACAATCATTTGATGACCCCAAAAACTTTGTCAAAAAATCCTTCTCATATTCATCGGGATTATTCAAATCATGCAACCATAAAGACGGTTTCTTCAATTTTGCATTATACACCCAAACATTCATAATAATATATGAATGTGAAATTTCCGATTCAGCATAAGAGGAAACATCAGTCATACTCTTGTTCTCCTTATTGGAAATGAAAAAACCATCATCAGAGACTTGAAATACTGACATTTTAACCGTATGTTTTTCTATTTTCTCTGAACCATAATAATATTCGAAAAAATGACCATAAAGGAAATCAAGGCCACACATATCTTTCCATACCGACAACTTTGCATAATCAGGATCTGGGCTATCCCTTCGGGTTTTAATTTCATCACTATACCAATTCTTGCGACCCCACATATCTGTAAATGGAGTTTGCGCCCTAATATAATCAACAATATTTAGCACTCTTTTTTGATATCTTGTCAATAAGCGAAAAGCGTTCCTTACATCTACAAAAATGCCATCTAATTCTTTACTCATAATTATAATATTGTTTTATTGAGATTATTGATTTTGAATTAATTATTGGTTTTGAATAATCCATTGACCCAAACCAATCTATATTGTACACTCCATTAATGCTAAAACTCAAAATAATAGTATCAAGAAGTCTTAATGTAGCAGATGTTTGCATATCACAAACCGTAATCTTTCTAAGTTCGTTCCTATATTTATTAACATTAACAAGCAATGAAAGCCAACTGCATTTAAAAATAGATTGTTCCTGTCCATCTACAATTATTTTCTCTTTGTTAAGGGTAGCATTTCCTCCAACTGCAATAAAAAAAACACTTTTTTTATCTTTTCCATACTCGTTATAATATCCCTTCAACTCCCTTTCCCATTGATTTGGATATTGACCATTAATATCATTATATTTCGCCTCAATAATAACATCAAATTCTTCAAATCTCAAAAACAAATCTGGCTCAACAAAATTTGAATTGTTTGTTCCATTGCTATCCCAATGACACCAAAAAGCGTAATTAAGCAAACGACCAGAATTACTTTTCATTCCATCAGAGAACAAACATGATGTTCTAAAAATATGCCAGAAGACATTATCGGGCAATAACAATAGGTTTTCAAAAACAGATGAAGTCTTCCTATCCTCAGGCCCATATTTTTGAGCGCTTTCACTATGCAACATATTCTTTATCAGTTTACATCAAGTTGCAAATGCAACATATTCAACACTAATTCGGTGCAAATTTAATGATAAAACATTCACCGTTGCCAAAAACCGAATTTATTTTTAGACTATTATTTAACTTCTTGTTAATCTAAATGATAACGATTTTGCAAAGAATTAGCATACTTCGTCTCTACAGGTCAATCAATTAATGGCAACACCATTTTCAAACAAATACTCAGGTGCAATGTCGATAGTTCCATCTTTCCATTCCACGGTGTCGGTGATGGTGAACGATTTAAATAGATTTAAATCACTCAAACAATGGAAAACCGGATAACGGTCAATGACAGGCATAAAATCAAAAATGCGCTTCTGCCCATTGTTGAACGACAAAAGCATTTTATATCCATCAATATAATGTGCATCAACGACTTCGAGAAACATATTATTCATCTTAAAGGTTCGATTTTATTTGGCTCTTCGCCATTCACTGCTTGATTCCAAGCTGTTTTGAGTTCATCTCTATGAAGGTCAAGCCATTCAAAAATTAAACGCAATGCTCTTTCAGATATTTCACCCTTTACCTTCCCGTTTTCAATTTCAATTGTCACCTTATCACCTTGATAATCTGCATGAAAATGTGGTGGATTGTGATCAAGAAATTTCAATGTGATGATAATTCCGAAAAATTCTGATATTTTAGGCATAGGTTTTAGAGATTTATTTCGCAAAAATACAAATATTTCTGAGATATTATTGTTTTTGAAAATCAATAATTCACACAGCAAAAATAGTACTTTGTATTAAACTCTATGGAAAAATCATATATTTTCTGATTTTTCCATAGAGTTTAATCATTCATATCAGGAAATCAATTAGCGGAAATAAGTAGATTTATAATGCAGTTTATTTCAGACCACTTACTTAAAATCAAAACAGATTCTAAATGATTAAAAAGCTATCGCTTTGTTTTTACGGCTCCATCGAATCATTATGTTTTATATTGGTATTGATTGAACCTTTTGAGGGTGTTTTTCGTTTGAAGAAATGAAGGAGTTCGTTGAAAAAATGGCCAAACATAATGACGACTCTTGACTTTTGACCGAAAATCAATTATATTTGCAGCATTATTAACCCTCAAAATCAAAACGCTATGGATAAAATGATTGAAAAAATCGCTCAGGCCGAAGACCTTCCGTGGATGGAGGCTGAAGCCAAACTGAACCTGATTTACCACAAGTTGAACGGCGCCGAAATCAAGTCGTTCCACGATGAGTTCATGGTCTGGCTCATGGACAAAAAGAAAATGAACTACAAGTCGATTCTGCAAACCGCGCCCGACAAATTACACGAAATTTTCACCAAAGAATTCAAAAAATGATTTGCATGGCGTGAAAAGTATTATCTTTGCGGCCCAATCAACTATCATTTAAAATGGATGTACCCAAAGACGATGTAAACTCTCAGTTTACTTTTACCTACGACAACATACGCGGCACCGTCCACGTTGTCGATCATCTCACCGGTGAGGAATTTGATTTACTGAAAGAAGACACAGGCTGGTTCGATGCCGAGTTCAAGCTCGACGTGTAGAATCTGAAACCGCAGATTACGCAGATTTTACGGATACAAGCATCTTGATTTACATGAATTTATGTTTGTAAAACACAAATTTCACAGATTTTTATGCACATGTATATGTGTCCTAAAAACATAAATTACCACGAATGTTTCACAAATTATCATAAATTGCCAGACGAAATAATTCATGGAAATTCATGGCCAATTTATGGTAATTTGTGTTCAAGAAAACCTTGGCGATTTATTTACTGCAATTCGAGTTGTTTGCAATGAATCTGACAATTTCATCCCGTTTCTCCGAACTTATGACATAGTGTTTCCCATCTTTGAACTTGATGTGGAAACACTGTTGTCTGTGCGTTACGAAAAACCGCATCTTTCCATATTTACTGTGGCGGAAATAACCCCAATAGCCGTATGCGCCACCGCTTCCGCAAGTCCTGATGACTTTGTCGAAAAACTGTTTTCCATCTTCAATAATGCAGCAGCTCATAATGTCATTAATGTCGATTTTCACCGTTCCAATCGGCCTCCTGATTTTAATTGTGTCATCCGTGACAATCAATCTTATCGGGAAAAACAAGGCGCACGACACGGCTAACAATATGGAAAAGATTTCTATCAAAACCAAGGAACTCCGAAAGGCGGCTATTACCATGGAAAGCAAAATGGCATCAAAAACTATGGTGATGATGATGGCCAAATTATCCCATTTGAAGGATGATTTAATGCAAGTTGAAGACTGAGCATTCACGTTTTTCTTGTTTTTCAGGTTGCGTAAAAATGCAACCATTGGCGATTATGATGCAAAAATAGGCAAATTTCAAAAACCGGTAGTTGAAACTACATTAGAAGCTGTTTTGATTTACTTTTATTCGATTTGCCACATTTTTTGTCCTAACAAGACGCTATCCGTGCATCTTTACGTTCCACCTACATATTTGATTTACCTGAAAAAGATTCTAACAAATTCTCAATCAAATTCAAAAGGCGGCCTTTAGGGTCGCCTTTCCTGATATATTTTATTTGGTTTTATAGTCCGAATGCAAAAGAATAGCGGAAATAGAAATCATCGAAATAATCCCAAGGTGCTCTTCTGTGTCCCGAATGCACATCATATAAGTCGGTGAAATTCATGCCGAAACTGAAATTGGAATGACCAACGACAAGGCCAAAGCCAAAGCCTGTGAATAGGCCTTCGGCCTGAAAATCGGTCTGGCAACGGTAACTGTAAGCACTTCTAAGCGGAATGGCATAGCCGATTCTTCCTTCGATGAACGGACACACTTCGCCAGTTGGAATCATCAGCCTGAGATTGCCATAAACCGGCAACGAATAAGTGTAGAAATCCAAATCAGGATGGGGACGGTTCCACGAGCAATAGCTTCCGTAAAACTCTCCTCCAAGTCCAATTGAAACAGCTCTGCCAGCCTGATACTCCAACATTCCGCCAACCATAAACATCCTTGGATTGTGATGACGGAACATATCAATAATGCCACCCTGACCAATCGAACCCATCACATGGAAACGCATATCGCCAACATAATCAGGAGTATAACGTGCATGGTGACGAGGTTCGGAATATTCCGTATGATGACGGTAACGCGGATTAGGGCGTTTTATACTTTGTGCGTTTGCCGTCAGGCTTATTGTGAGCAACAATGCGAGTGATAACAGCAGTTTTTTCATTTCAATTCCAATTTGATGACAAAGATAGCAAAACAAATATCATACCAAATTTTCTCAATTGTTCTGTTTCACCCTGATTCTTCTGACCAATTCAAAAAGCAAACCCGTCGGACAAAGGAAACGACACCAAGCGCGGTTGATGAAAAGCGAAACAATCAACACAACGGCGGCAAAAACGATGCTGAACAAAGTAATGCTCTTCACGCTGAAAACGCTGAAAGGCTCCACAAAAGCCAAATCCAAACTCACACCAAGAGACAATAGTATTAATAAGGTAAGCAGAAACATTTTTCTGACGACAAGTAAAACAGTCGTTACTGTTTTTGGAAGCGCCAGCTTCTTTTTACAGGCTTTCCCTGCCAATTCCTGCAAAGCACCCATCGGGCAAAGATAAGTGCAATAAAAAGCCTTGCGCGTGAACAAAGGCAACAAAACCGCCAAAGCAAAAACCACAATCAAAGCCCATTCCAGAGGCCATGAAATGCCAATTGTGAGCCAACTGTTGAATTTCAGCAGCGACATTGAGGCATTGCGCCAAAAGCCCAAAATCAAAATGGAAAGCAATAAAGTGATTAGACGCAACATTTTGGTTTTCTGCGGATTGAAAAAGCAAATCAAAGCCAAGATGACAACTATCAGAATGCAGATATTTGGTAAAAGTGCGCTGTTGTCAGTGGTTTCAACGACGTTCTGCCTTGCCACGACTGCCAATCGCGCTTTCAGGCTGTTCTGAATGCCTTTCGATGAATATGTGGCGCCACTGACGGCATCAACATTTTTCTGCAAGGCTTCGTCGACCGAAAGGCCGTTCCACGATTCAAGATAACTCGATTTCGTCACACGTTTAATAAATCCTGGTGTTTCATGATTAGCTAACAACTTGATTTGCATTATTTTGTCTTCATTGTCAAGGGCGATAAGCAAAGGTGTTTTTCCTGCATAGCCTTTCACACCGTCTGAATAGGGCGATGAAAGCAAAACAGATCCAATCACTTCATTTTCAGCGTCTTTAACTGCAAAATAGGATGTGTCTAAAAACTGCAATTGTTGAGCTTCCGGGAACAAATCACAAATTTCCGAAAGTTCAATTTTGGGAAGATTTTCTTTTGAACAATCTTTTTCAGTTGTAAAAACCCGGATGAGGACAACGGCAACTAAAGCCACTAAAATCAACCAGTTAAGTATTTTTTCGATAATTTTCATTTTCAACTAATTTTCAGCAAAAATAAGGTTTTACTCTTTTCGGACCATCATATTCAGCGAAAAAACTATCTTTGTGGCAATTTAAAACATCAAAATCATGTTAGTCATCGGCATTGCAGGCGGTTCGGGTTCGGGAAAGACCACTGTCGTTAAGGAATTAGTAAGTCAGTTACCGAAAAATTCCGTTTCAGTCATTTCACAAGATGCTTATTATTACGATAACGGATTCCGCACCCCGGAAGAGAAAAAAAGCATCAATTTCGACCATCCCGATGCCATCGAATGGGATTTGCTGATCGACCACATCGACCGCCTGAAAAACGGTGAAACGATTCCGATGCCAATCTACACCTACGTCACCTGCGCCCGTTCAAAAGAAGTGATTCTTGTGCAACCTACGGAAGTCATCATTGTTGAAGGCATCATGGTTTTGACCAATGAGGATTTACGCAAACGCATGGATATCAAGATTTTTGTCGACACCGACAGCGACGAGCGCCTGATGCGCATCATCCGCCGCGACATTGCCGAACGCGGCCGTACATGGGAAGATGTCTTGCGTCATTACCAGACCTTCGTAAAACCTATGCATCAGCAATTTATCGAGCCGACCAAACGCGTTGCCGACATCATTTTGCCACGCGGATCAAGTCCGGTAGTGATTGACATTCTGGCTTCGAGAATCAGGATGCATTTGAAGAAATAATGATTGAAAATCAACTTGTCTTGATGGTACACAAATCACCAATAATTATTCATCAATTTGGTTTTCAAATAATTAATTTTTATCAAAACTAATCCTCTGAATCATTTGTGCCAATTTGCGTTGACGCATATTTTTACTATTTTTGCCGTTTAAATATTCATTCAAAATGAAACGTTTTCTATCAATCTTTACCTTACTGGCCTTGATGACAGCATCAGTCAGTTCATTTGCTCAGAAAAAGAAACCTGACTGGAAGAGATGGCACTATCTCTCCGAAGAAGAAATGCACAACACCACTCGTGGTGTCAATTTCGTTCAGACCGACCCGCCGACCGGCACACCACGTTTCGTGGCCGAATTTGAACCTATGCAAGGCGTGTTGATCCGTTATCCACTCGGTATTCCGGAAAGCCTTGTGGTTCAGTTGGCTAACAACTGCCATGTTTATTGCGTGGTGTCAAGTTCATATCAAAGCGGTGCTCAAAATACTTTCCAAAATGCAGGCGTGAACATGAATAACGTGACTTTTGTCAATGCGCCGACTGATTCCTATTGGGTCCGCGACTATGGTCCGTGGTATATTTTCGAAGACCGCGAACCTGCCATCGTTGATAATGTCTATAACCGTCCGCGTCCAAACGACGACAATATTTCAGGTGTTTTTGCCAATTTCTGGAACATCCCGATGTACGGCATGAACCTTGAACACACCGGCGGCAACATGATGGAAGATGGCCGTGGCCACGGCGTCAGCGACGAATTGGTCGTTCAGGAAAACGGCTACAACGAAGCCAATGTCCGCGAAAAGATGCGCGACTATCTGGGCATCGACCCTTATCACATCACCATCGACCCGCAAGGCGACTACATCGCACACGTCGACTGCTGGGGCAAATATCTGGCTCCCGACAAGATTTTGATTGCCCGTTTGCCACAAAGCAATCCGCGTTACCAGTATTATGAAGAAGTGGCCGAATATTTCGAGACCACCAACTGCTGCTGGGGCTATCCTTACAAAGTGTACCGCGTTGATGAACCAGGCGGCTACACCTTGGCACCTTACACCAACAGCCTGATTCTGAACCATTCGGTTTATGTTCCATTGGGCACCAACCCGACTTACAACACCAATGCTTTGGCCGTTTATCAGGAAGCCATGCCGGGCTATGAAATCGTTGGCGTTGAAAACAACAATTACAGCATTGGCTGGGAAAACACCGATGCACTGCACTGCCGCACCCGTGGCGTGATGGATTTCGACATGCTTTTCGTCGACCACCGCAATGTGATTTTCGGCGAACAGGAATGGCAGGAATCCATCCCAGTAGTCAGCAAGTTCATCGCTTACAGCGGCGAAGCCCTCAAAGCAGACTCTTTGCTGGTTTATTACAGCATCGACGGCGGTGCCTATCATACTGCCCACATGACTCCAACCGGCAATCCTGACGAATACGTCGGATACATCACTGGTTATCAGGGTAGTTCGGAAATCGATTATTACGTTTTTGGCGCCGATGAATCAGGACACCGCTACCAGCAGCCGGTTTTCGGTGAGTTAGACCCACACCATTTCACGATGGAAGCACACGAACCGGCAGGCGAACTTGTCATTACGCCTGACACGCTGTGGTTCAATTCATTCACTGATACACAGTCCTTTACTTTGAAAAACGAAACTGCAAACGCCATCACCATTTCGGATATTCTCTACGACCAAGACTATCATCTGATAGGCGATTATGGCAATCCTGAAATTCCGTACACCTTACAGGCCGGTCAATCCGTGACCTTCAATGTCGTTTTCGATGCACTCTTCCCTCCCGGAAAAGATGATGTTTATTTCATTGGTGAAATTAAGGTTGTTACCTCTCTTGGAGTTAGAACAATAACGGCCATGATGCAGAAAACCATTTGGGATTTAGGATTAGTGCTGTTTGGTTCTCCAGGCGTGTATATTGAAGATGAAAATGGTGCGCAGGCTGTTCTGCAAAACCGTAATTTTGGCACGCATGAAAGCATTGTGATCAATTCCATCGAAGAAGATGTTGCAGCAGGCGAAGCTCCGATTTTGGCCATTGAGCCTGAACATGAACTTCCATACACATTGACCAGCAATGAATATTTTAGCATAAACATTAGAGCCATGCTGGTGCTCAAAGGTTATGCAAACACTACAGTCACCGTTCAATCGACTGACGGCGAACTGCAATTCTATGTTTCGGTGAATGAAAACCTGCTGAATGTTTCGGAAATCAAGGACGAAATCAGCATTTACCCGAATCCATCTAATGGAATCTTATACATTGAAAACCAAGGCAATGCCAGCACATTCAGCATCAGCAATATGCTCGGGCAAACCGTTATGACAGGCAACATTACCGACAACCAGACCATTGATGTTTCGCGATTGGATGACGGAATGTATTTCATCTGCATTGGACAGCGGACTGTGAAATTTGCGGTCCGGAAATGATTCTTCGGACATCCGTGTGGAGACGTTGCGTGCAACGTCTCTACATGGATTGATTTGTAAAAAATCGCCGATTTTCGGGCGTAAACGCGCGGAAACTATCAAAAAAAAGCAGTTTCCGCGCGTTTACGCCCGAAAAATGATTATTTTGACATTTTAGAGACTATATGCAAAAGATTCCCTTTCGCAAGCTCAAGGGAATGGAGTGCATGGTTGAGTCGGACAAGCGGCGGCAATTGATGTTTGCGTTTAGTTGAAGTCAGGTCGCCGCCGCCTTTTTACAAATCCCTAAGCACTCCTTTCCCGTCTCGACGGGAATCTGATAAAGCCAAACATAATGCACACTGATAAATTGGACTTAAGCCACTTTGAAGTTTATCGGTTAACCGAAATTTCCATGAAAATCAACAGAAAAATAAGGTGTTGCCCTAATTTTCTTATTTTTGCAAAATCCATTCTTGTAAATCAATCTTTAAATCATTGAATTTTAAATCTTTAAATTATAATCATCAGATGAAAAAAGCATTAGGAATCGTTACACTTGGACTCATGGGATTATTCATTATCGCATCATGCAAAAAAGATCCTAAGCCGGACGAACCAAAGACAACCATAGTTTTCGGTGACACAATTGACATCCAGGTTTTTCATTTTTCCGAAAATGATGTTCAGTATAATTCTGCTCCGAATAATTATTACTGGCATTATTCCATTGATATTGATAATGACCAGGTGGAAGACCTCTGTTTCCGTTGGGAAGATGTTGGGTCGCCTGGTATTGGACGCGATATCATATCAACAGTGTTGTGTACAAATGATCATGTTGCCTTGTCGGGCGAACTTTATGATTATAACATTTATTACAATGAATCGGTAAGCGAATATATTGCTGGAGATGGTCTTTATGTTGTTGAATCGTTATATAAATTTAGTTGTCAGCCAATTACAGATTCTGACAGCATAGTTGAAACTCACGAACAGCTGAACCTTTACGACAAGAGCGAAGGAGAATCCATCGACTTGACAGACTCCTACTTCACTATGAATGTCAGGTTAAGGAACCGTAATTACGAATGGGGGGACGCTAATTTTGTCGGAGACACTGTTTTTGCATTCAGGCATTTGGAATCATACAAGGAATGTGACTATTTTCCGCAAGATGAAGTCAGATATATCGGTTTTAAATACACGGACAACGGCAACGACAAATTGGGCTGGGTGAAATTCATTTTAGGTTCAGACGGTATCTTCACGGTGTTGGAATCTGCCATTCAGAAATAATTTGGAGACATTGCGTGCAACGTCTCTACATGGGAAAATTCCATGAAATTCAACAGAAAAATAGGGCGTTGCCCTATTTTTCTTATTTTTGCAATTTCCATTCTTGGAAAAGAATCTTTAAATTGTTGAATCTTAAATCTTTAAATGAAAACTGTACAAATTACCAACTCATTTCGACTGGCTCAATGAGCGAGGAATCCCGAAAAACCTCAAAGTCTCGCGACCTCGCCGTCTAAAAATCCAAATGTCTAATTGTCTAAATGTCCAAAAGTCAAATCTTTAAATTATTAAATATCAAATCTTTAAATCCAATTTCATGAAAAAAGTATTAGGAATCATTGCACTTGCCATTCTCGTTTCAGTTGGCAGAGTGTATGCCGATGAAGGCATGTGGCTCCCAATGTTCGTGGAGCGTTTGAATTACGTCGATATGCAGAAAATGGGTCTGCAGCTGACACCTGAAGAACTGTACAGCATCAACCACAGCAGCTTGAAAGACGCTATCGTTGGCCTCGGCGACGATGCCAAGCCACGCGGTTTCTTCTGCACGGGCGAAATCGTTTCCGAACACGGCCTGCTGTTCACCAACCACCACTGCGGTTACGGTTCAATCCAGAAGCTCAGCTCAGTCGAACACGACTATCTGAAAGACGGTTTCTGGGCAAAGAACTATTCCGAAGAACTTCCTGCTGCCGACATGACCGCTTCTTTCCTCATCCGCATGGAAGATGTCACCGAAGCCGTTTTGAGCGTTGTCACCGACGACATGGACTTCATCGCACGCAACCAGGCCATCAATGCCAAGGCAAAGGAACTCGAAGCCGCTGCTTCTGAAAACGGCAAGTACAATCCTGTCGTCAAAGGTTTCTTTGAAGGCAACGAGTACTATATGTTTGTTTATCAGGTCTATACCGATGTCCGTTTGGTTGGCGTTGCCAATTCATCCATCGGTAAGTTCGGCGGCGACACCGACAACTGGATGTGGCCTCGTCACACTGGCGATTTCTCCATTTTCCGCGTCTATGCCGACAAGGACGGCAATCCTGCTGCCTATTCAAAGGACAATGTTCCGTTGACTCCAAAACATCATCTTCCAATCAGCTTGGATGGTGTCCAGAAAGACGACTTCACCATGATTTGGGGTTTCCCAGGTTCAACCGAACGTTACATGTCATCCTACGGCATCAACTACAACGTTGAAACCTTCTATCCTCTGATTATCGACATCTTCGGCAAGCAGCTCGAAGTGATGGAAGAATACATGAAGGCTGACGACGAAATCAACCTGATGTATGCCGACAACCACGCTGGCTTGGCCAACACTTGGAAGAACTTCATCGGCCAGTGCAAAATGCTCCGCAAGAACAAGGTCGAAGAAACCAAGGTCGCTATGGAAAAGGACTATCAGTCATGGGTTTATGCCGATGCTAAGCGTCAGGCTGAATACGGCAAAGCCCTCACCAACCTGAAGAACGCTTACGAAACCCTCGGCGATGTTGCCAAGTATGTCTATTATCCAAACTTCATCGCCAACATTGGTGCTGCCGGCATTGCTGCACAATTCAGCACTTATTACGATGCAACTAATGATGTTGAAAAATATACAAAAGCATTGAAAAAAGCCAAAAAGGATCAAAAAGCTTTATATGCCGACTCTTTGAGCAATGCAAAAATGATTCAAGAAATGGCTTTGGAACAAATTAAACAGATGAATGTTGATGAATTGTTTGCCGAAACAAATCCACAAGTCGAAAAGAAGACCTTCTGCGAAATGCTGAAAGTCTACAAGAACGCTTTCAAGGCCAACGAACTGCCTGAAATCTACAACATCATCGACAAGAAATTCAACGGCGACATCGATGCATTCACTGAAGAAGTCTATGCTAATTCTCTTTTCGCTACACCAGAAAGTGTTAAAGCTTTCATCGCTAATCTTAAAGCCAAAAAGATTGGTGAGGATTACGCTTACATCATGTCATCCTCAATGATGAAAAAGCTTATGGAAAACGTTCCTGCTTACCGCAATGCCATGAACACCGTTTCCGAAAACGACCACATCTTCGTCAAAGGTCTGCGCGAATATTACGCTGCCACACAGCCTGAAAAGAGCCTTTATCCGGATGCCAACTCAACCATGAGAATGAGCTACGGTTCGGTTCAGGACTATCAGCCAGCCGATGCAGTCCACTACGACTATGTCTGCACCGCTAACGGTATCCTCCAAAAGTATGTTCCAGGCGACTACGAATTTGATGCTCCAAAGGGCCTCATCGACCTCATCGAAAAGAAAGACTTCGGCGTTTACGCTGACGACAACGGCGAACTCATCGTTTGCTTCCTTTCGACCAACGACATCACCGGCGGTAACTCAGGCAGCCCGATCATGAACGCCAAGGGCGAACTCCTCGGCCTTGCCTTCGACGGCAACTGGGAAGCCATGAGCGGCGACGTGAACTTCGAGCCAAAACTCCAGCGCACCATCAACGTTGACATCCGCTACGTGCTCTTCATCATCGACAAGTACGCAGGCGCCACCAACCTGATTGACGAACTCGACATCCACAAGGCCGAGCCTCAGCCAATCCGCGTGGAAGAAAATATCTAATCCGTAGAAACGTTGCACGCAACGTCTAAAAACGATTAACATAAATGATTTATGAGGGTGACAAAAATGAATGTCACCCTCTTTTTCTGACTTTGACAACTTTTCTTAGTTTTTTTGTAACGATTTAATACACAGTGATTAAGAAAAGTTTTTGGGTGACTTGGGTGACGCATAGTCAAAGTCTGGAAATGGCAGATTGCGCCAAAAATTATTATTAATATTCGATAAAATTCAATCGTAGAAGCAAAATAAAAGAATATATCTTATTTTTGCAGTTGACGAATTTTGGTTTTATGTCTACAACAGCTCCACATATAGTGCAATATCAAGGGTCGAAACGTGTTTTGGCACCGCAAATCCTGATGTATATGCCCCAGAAGTTTGATAGACTTGTGGAACCTTTCTGCGGAATGGCAGCAGTCAGCATAGCAGTAGCTCAAAAAAGATATGCAAACCGTTTCCTTATTAATGACATCAACACTCCTTTGGTGAATATATTGAAAAAATCCATAGAAGCGCCCGATGAATTACTTGCTGATTATGAAGCACTTTGGAAAGGCCAATTTTCATTTGAAGGTGGAAGTCTTGCCCATTACAATTATGTCAGGGATTGTTTCAACGAAGGTTACCAAACACCGGAAAACATGCTGTATTTATTGGCAAGATGTGCCAAAGGCTCTGTCAGATATGGCAGAAACGGCAATTTCAACCAGTCGCCCGATAAAAGGCGTTTTGGAACAAATCCTGACACTTTATCACGAAATGTCCACGCCGTTTCATCATTATTGTATGGCAAAACGGAATTCTATTCGTTGGATTACCGTGAAATTCTGAAAATGACAAAGAAAGGTGATGTTGTTTATATGGATCCGCCCTATCAAGGGGTGTCGAATGTGCGTGATTGCCGCTATGTGGCAGGTGTGTCTTTTGATGAGTTTTCGCAATCGGTAGAGGAACTTAACAGCAAAGGGGTCGATTTCATCATCAGTTATGATGGAAAATGTGGTGAAAAGGAATATGGCGAAGATTTGCCTATGGAATTGGGATGCAAGAAAGTGATGCTGAAAGCTGGTTTTTCCAGTCAATCAATATTATTGGGAAAGAAAGAAATCACATACGAAGCTTTGTATATCAGTAAAGGACTTATGAAGGAATCTTCAACAAACTAATAACTGATTTTATTGATTATTAATGAAATAAATATCTGCCTTATGAAAAAATTAGCAATTCTCATTCTTAGTGTATTATTCACTTTTTCACTTTCGGCTCAAGTGGAATACATTTACGATTTCAACAGCTTGCAGACGGGCACGCAGTGTTTGAATGGTCAGGACGGCTGGTCGACGCATTATCAGACTGCTGGTTCATCACAGGATTTCGATGTTGATTACACTGCCGATGGTGGCATTACACCAGATGAAAGCATTGGCGTTTGGTATCCTTACGGCGGTCCGGGCGTGGGTCGTACCGCTACCCGAAAGGCAAGTCCGGATTTCAATTTCTCTTTCCAGAATGGCGGCATCATGGATTTTGAAATCGATGTGCAACGCAACTGGTGGGGCTGTTTCTTTGGTGTCGGTTTCGATGGCGATGGCGACGGCAACATTCTTCCCGGCATGACCGAAAGCGATGGCGGCGTGTATATCCGCATCAAGCAGGAAGGTGCTGAAAATCATTCCACTTTGAATCTGCCTAACGGCACTTCCATTGCTTTCGATTATGATGAAGGCGGCTGGGCGCGTTACAAAATGTCGTTCGATTTCGGCGCTTTCGATGGCGAAGGTTCTGTCACGGTTTTCGTGATGCCAAACTGCGATGGCGAATGGATTCAGCAGGCGGCTGCCACCAATGTCAACATGCACCTTACGCCGGGTTCAGGCAATATGTCGGACTATCAGGTTTGGGATGGCGTTTATTTCCATTCACAAGGCGGAACGGGTGCTTTCGATAATATTCTTGTCCGTCAGCAACCCGATGGCAATGCACAACTCATTGATATGGCCGACATTCCTAATCAGCTGATTTTCAACAATCCGATTACTTTGACGGCTACAGCTTCATCAAATCTGCCAGTCAGTTTCGAAATGATGGAAGGTCCGGCCACTATCAGCGGCAATGTGCTGACTTTGACTGGCGAAACGGGCATCGTGAAACTCAAGGCTTCGCAAGCTGGCAACGACCAGTGGCTTCCTGCTCCTGATGTCGTCAAGACTTTTGAAGTCGTCGACCCGTATGCCTACGAACCTGAAGTGAAAATCCGCCGTCCTTTCGATGGCACGAAAGTCTATATGGATGCTCTTCATCCAGTGATGCTTGTGGTTTCGGCATACATTGAACATCCCGAAGTCATCAAGTTCACGGATATTACTTGCTCAATTGACGGTCAGCAAATTGCCTTGCACACCGATTATCCCGATAATCCGGACAATGGCTATTATTACAATGTCTGGACACCAAGCGCATTCGGCACTTACAACATGACGGTCAGCGTAACACAATCGGGCGATAAGACCACGACTTTCACCAATTCCTTTGAAATCACCAATCAGATTGATAACACTTTGAATGTCGTAACGATGAATGGCGACATGATTTGTACGCCTTCCATCCAGAGCGTGAGAGGCGAATATGCAATGCCTTCACATGTGGGAGCTTTCAATGACATTGTGGCGCATTATAACCATAATTGCGTGAATGGCAACTGTGATGCTTACGATAGGGTAGGTGGAGTGAAAATCAGAAACTACCGTGGCGAATGGGTTGAATTGTTCCGCTATATTTCTCCATTTGGCGTTCAGTGCGAGGATGAAGTGAATGTCAGCGACTACACTTCCTTGCTGCAAGGTTTGGTTGAGTTTGAATATTATTTCGAATCGTGGAGCGGGTCGGGCTACAATCCTGTCCTGACTTTCACTTTCACCAAAGGCACGCCTGAATATCTCTATGCCGATGTTGATGAAATCTGGTTCGATATGTACGGTTTTGGCGATTATGCCAACCAGCAGCCTGTTCCAGTGGTCAACTATCAATTCAGTGATAAGGCCCAGGCCGCAAAACTGAAAATGACGACTACGGGACACAACTGGAGCAGTGGTCAGAACGGCACTTACAACACAGGCAATGCAGCTGAATTTTACGAAGCCACGCACCATATTTTAATCAACGGCGAAAGCAAATACGACCAACATCTTTGGAGAACTTGTAACCCGAATCCGGCAGGCTGTTCGCCTCAAAACGGCACTTGGACCTACAATCGCAGCGGCTGGTGCCCAGGTTCCATTGGCATGGTCTGGGATTTCGACTTGACAGATTACATTTCCGCCGGCAGTGCCGAACTTTTCTATCAGTTCGACCCGACTTATCTCGACTACTGCCATCCGAATCACCCGGATTGCATTGATGGCCAGACCTGCACTGATTGCGCAGCACCCGATAATCCGGTTTTGCGCGTGGCGGGCAAGGTCATTACTTTCAGCAATGACGAGGAAATGGTGCTGAGCGTCAATCCGATTGAGACGGAGTCCTCATTCACGGCAAGCCTATATCCGAATCCTGCCAAGAACTTGCTGACCATCAAGACGGATTACGACAAAGGCGCTGTCAGCGTTTTGGTGCTGAACATGCAAGGTCAGGAGGTGATGTATTTCACTGTCGAAGGCCAGCGCACCATTGATGTCAGTCGTTTGCCAGCAGGCATTTACACCGTGAAGATGCTTGGCGGCAGCGTGGTGACACAGAAAGTGGTGATTGAATGATAAGTTTTTGGATTTCTAAGATTTTTTCGTGATCCTCAAATCCGCAAGTAATCCTCCAAAGGAACCACTCGGGTAAGAAAGTGCCGGGAAAGGCCAATCATGCTGGCGATGACGTGGATTTTGTCCGATTTGGGCACACCTTCCCCTTACCCCACAATGCGACTTGAGGCAATACGCAGATTTTAACCGCCAAGAAAGGATTCCAAAGCGTTTATAAGCAAAGTGTTGAGTTTGTCTGCCGTATTGAAATCATAGGTCTTTCTCGTATCGGAAGTATATGAGATGTTTTCCTGTGTCAGTTCCTTGATGGCTCTGAGGATGGTATCAGAGCTGCATGTACGCAAGGTCGGATGATACGACAGATGACGCATCAGATGTGATGTTACATCCTCCACGCATGAGCCGCCACAGAAGTACACGCTCATCAGAGAACGGACTATCTCGCTGAATTTGTATCCGATGATACTGCTG
>NZ_JBADWU010000020.1:0-19031 GCF_056203535.1 Candidatus Limimorpha sp.
GCAACTTTTGTGTCAAGACAAAAGTTGATAAGAAATGAATTATTAGCGTTATTTGTAATGTTTAGTAGATATTTGTAAATGTGACACTTATATCATTTTCCTATATCTTAGAAAAATCAGTCATCCGTTATACT
Organism: Candidatus Limimorpha sp.; assembly: GCF_056203535.1. Lineage (NCBI taxonomy): Bacteria > Pseudomonadati > Bacteroidota > Bacteroidia > Bacteroidales > Candidatus Limimorpha > Candidatus Limimorpha sp. The sequence goes on from NZ_JBADWU010000020.1 coordinate 135, forward strand.
ACAGCCAAAAACAATATGATATAAGTTTGTTTAAAATCAATTGTTTCCCGTAAAAATTGAGATAGAAAAACTATCGCAAAATATGCGACAGTTCAAAGCGGAGGAGATACGGTTGAAAAATCCAGGCATCGACCTTCGTCCAGGCATCACGGGTCCCGCCTCGCTGAAATACCGCAACGAGGAGGAACTGCTGGCGCAAGTGGACGATCCAGTCAAGTATAACGATGAGGTTATCTGGCCCGACAAGGTGAAGCTGAACCTCTATTACCTGCAGCACTATTCCTTCTGGATGGATTTGAAGATGATTTTCGCCACCGTGCTGGGAAGGAAAATCGAGTTTGCCGGAGAGGAGATATGAGGTGGGGGAAATAAGATGTGATTTTCTTTTTTTCTGAATTCTTTTGGCGGGTTGCGGAGAAAATCGTATTTTTGCAGGTTCAAAATAATAAGTGGCTCATCGCTTCCTTGAAGAATCACGGAGACTTATGTAGATTGCACTATGAAATCTGTTGATCAAATACAGAAAATAAAGGCGGTTGTGTTGTATGTTTTGGAAAAACTCGGCACCGGAGTGGATTACATTCATTTGTTTAAAATGATGTATTTCGCTCAGCAGAACCATCTCGTAGTTTATGGACTGCCTTTAATGGAAGACACATTTAAGGCTCGCAAACACGGACCTGTGCCTTCTGTTACGTACAAGGTCGTTCGCATGGTCGAAGGGAAACCGGTGGATGCGATGCAAGGACTTGATGACTTCTGCAATTCTATAGAGGTGCGAATGGAAGACGGACATCAGATGGTCTATCGTAAAGCGAATGTGTCTTGCGATATGGATGAGTTGTCCGTGTCAAATATTAAGATTCTCGATTTGTGGATTGATAAACTTCGTGATGTCAAATCGTTTGCTCTTTCTGGATTGTCTCACGACGAGGCTTGGGAAAAGGCAAAGGCTGAGGCGGAACGTACTGGCGAGGATATTGCTATGACTTTGGTTGATATCGCTGCAGCAGGTGGAGCAAGCAAAGCAATGCAGGAAATAATCCGTGAGAGACAACTTAACGCACGTCTTTTCGCTTGACTATGGATTTGAGAGCACTTCAGGACGATTACATGAAGGAGTTTCGCAAGGTTACCCGCGAGAAACTTCTCAAGGACGGCAGAAAGCAAAAGCCAAAGAAAGTCATCATTATCGGTTATGACAAAGATAATGATACTTATTACGGGAGTGTGTTCATTAACACCAAGATTAATCCCAAGGCTGAAATTTCTGGCGAAGTCCTCGCTAGCCAGTATCTCATCAAGCAGGCTAACTATGAGTCATTTCTAAGATATGATTCGTATGTGGATTGTGCTGGAATAATTTCATGCTCTTCGGAGAAGCTGCTATCTGGAGATTATTATGGGACTCTGAACGAAGATGATCGTAAAAATATCTGGGACATACTGGAGACAACAGATACCCTTACTACCAAACAGAAAAAGAGGTTTGGAATCAAGAGAAGGTAGTCGGATTGACATTTAATCCGTGTCTTTGCAACCTTTCGTGACAGTTTGTCTCGCTGAAATACCGCAACGAGGAGGAACTGCTGGCGCAAGTCGACGACCCAGTCAAGTATAACGATGAGGTTATCTAGCCCGACAAGGTGAGGCTGAACCTCTATTATCTGCAGCATTATTCCTTCTGGATGGATTTGAAGATAATCTTTCATTAAGATTTAGAAAGTTTTAACATGGGTTTTGCCCGCTAATAGCGGAAAATTTGTAACTTTGTGCAAAGTTTTTAAAAATTATGCTCCAGTTTATTATGGAACAACATGTAGTTTATAAATATACAAGCAGTCAGATCCTGCAGCAGGAACTTGAGATGGTTGTGTCAAGAGCAAAACAACTATCAGATAAGTTGGCGCCAATTCTATTGGTGCCATCATTTGCAAATGTTCCACCGTTTGTGGATTTTGATAAAAGTCACAATCTGGCGGTAATAGCTGGCTATAATGTGCGTGTGCTTTCAGCAAGACGCTTGGCAAAGTCGATGGTCACTGGTGGCGTTGTTGTTGTTGCAAACGTTCCTGCATCTGTATTGACATACAAATTGGAGGAGGCACGTGTGGTGATGTTCGTTGGAAATAAGTCATCAGAGAACGAAACCTGGTTGTCTTCCAGAAATGCCGTATCATTTGAAACAAATGAGCCTCTTGTTTGTTCAGAACCATCTGCAATCGTTATAAAAGCATTGGATTGGTTGTATAATACCTGTAATCCGAGCTCCAATTTTTCGCATCCATTTGATGAGGATAGATTAAAAACTGTTGCCAATGTTCTCTATGAGATTGGAGAGCAAGTTGATGAAACTGCAATATTCTATTACTGCAAGAAAAATGGCTGGCTTGAACAGATGATTTATACATGTATTGCAGTACTGAAGAAGGCCCAATCTACTAAACTGAAAGTTGTTGGCCAATATTCAAAAGAATCTTTGTTTTCCATTTGGGGCGTTAATCCTAAAGATATGCAAGAAAAGAGTTATATTAAATCGCTCGTGCTTGAAAGCATGTGGGGCTATAAAACTGTTAAGTGGAATAGCATAAATGAGGATGTGAATATTCTTGTAGGTATCAATGGCGTTGGTAAAACGACATTGTTGGATGCTATATATTCGCATTATTCTGGAGAAAAAAGTAACGGAAAAGCAAAAATCGAAAAGTCTGTTCCGTCAGCAAATCTGGCTTTGCCTATTTCCTATATACGTACTGCAGATACACCTGCATCGACAAAAGGTGGTAAAGAAAGCCGTCTGACTCAAGAACTGAATGGTGTAATCATGCAGAATAAATCTGGCAATTCGTTCTATAACTATTTTATGCGTCAACTATATGAGTCTCAAGAGAATAGTCAGATTATTAAGGAAAATACCCAGGAATTGTTTGACATGATTAATGAGTTTTTCAAAGAAACAGGCAAAACTATTGAGGTAGACAAGTCAAATAACAGTTATTTGTCCTTTCACATAAATGGACGAGAGGATGTTATTAATCATACTCAATTGTCGTCAGGAGAAAAACAACTATTGTTGATTCTGATAAGAGTGTTCTTGCAGGAGAAGCAGCCAGCGATATTATTGATGGATGAACCAGAGCAGTCGTTGCATATTCGTTGGCAGCAATATTTGATTGAAGCGATCCGAGAACTTAATCCTAACTGTCAGTTGATCATTACCACTCACTCACCTTCGATTCTTAGTATGGGATGGGGTGACAAGGTTGTGAATATGGAGGAAATCGTTGAGTAACTATGGCAGCATTCTCTATTAGTACTGACCCTATCGAGGCTCAAGCAAGGCATTTCCAAAGTATCCCCTTCTATTGTTGCATCGGTCCATTTGGAAGATAGCGATGACGACCTATTTTGGGACGCTATGTTGCAGGATGTAAAACCTGGCAAGTATTATTATATATATCGAAGCAGGTCAAAGAAAGGTAAAGATGCAACAGGATGTAAACAATGTAGGAGTTATCTACCATATCTGTCAAAATCTTTCTTTATCTGCATTGATAGCGATTTATGGCTGCTAAAAGAGGATTTGACGAAACAGCATACAGCACATGATTGGGTGGCACAGACTTATACTTACTCATTCGAGAATCATTTTTGTGAGAAGGAAACTCTGAATACTCGATATAATGCAAAGTACACAGGTAAGCCATTTGATTTCTCTACATTTCTTGACTCCTTGTCAAAAGAGTTGTATCCTCTATTGGTTTTGTATTTAAGTAGTGCAAAAGGAATAGGAGGAATAACAGATAAAAGTATTCGTTCTGCATTCAATACAACCTGCTCTATGCAAGAAATACGGAATAATGGAGCCGGTTTTATTTCTCGAGTTCACAGCCAAATATTAACGTTTCTGACTCCTCATCTAGCATCAATTGATATGGCAGCCGAGAAATCATATTACCTTGCAAAAGGACTTGACGAGAGTAATGCATATCTTCATTGGCAAGGGCATCATTTGCATAGTATTATAGCTAATGTGGGAGAAGCTTTATGTGGCAATAGAAATGAGTTCATATATGATGTCTTAATGACAGGATTTCCCGTTAATGGATATGCTGAAGTGGATTTGGCACATCAAGATTTAGAACAAATACTTGCATGAGTATGTAGGAGGGCAGTTTTGCTACCCTTTTTATGTACCAGAGCTCTTTTTTGAGTATGTGCCGAGGGTGTCTGGTGGACAGATGCCTGTTATCGAGGAGAAAGATGAATTAAAGGTTGTCATTCCGTATCTTGAGGATGATTTTACCGTAGTAACTACTGAAATCAGGTGCTTTTCAAGCAGAAGAGAGTGGACAGAGGAGGGCAAATTTTTCACTGTCCACAAGTTAAGTCACTTTGCGTCTTTTCCTCGTTGGCTTTACCTTCCTCTGTCGCGACTCGGCAATTGGTGAGCAAGTTCCCCATTGCTCTTGGTTTGGCGTCGGTTCCGCTCCATGCGGGTGCGTCGTGAAGATGAGGCGTTCACGGGTGTGGCGGCAGCCGAAACCAGCCGCATCACGCCATTGGGCGAGAAACTGCGCAAATACAAACTGGATGAACTGCCCGAGCTTTGGGATGTCTTCATCGGCAAGATGAGTTTCGTAGGTTCGCGTCCCGATGTGCCAGACTATGCGGATAAACTGGTAGGGGAGGACAGGGCGATTCTGAAACTCCGTCCAGGCATCACGGGTCCCGCCTCGCTGAAATACCGCAATGAAGAGGAGCTGCTGGATCAGGTCGACGACCCAGTCAAGTATAACGACGAGGTTATCTATCCCGACAAGGTGAGACTGAACCTATATTACCTGCAGCATTACTCCTTCTGGATGGACCTGAAGATGATCTTCGCCACTGTGCTGGGAAGGAAAATCGAGTTTGCTGGAGAGGAGATATGAGGTGGGCTGCTCCTCAAAACTTTTTCATCAAGGAATCGCAACCGCTGCTGCTTTCATTCCTGCCGGACGCAGAGAAAAGACCGCGAATCGTGCGAATAGGAATGTGCGAAGCGGATTCCTATTCGCTAAATTAGCAATATTCGCGGTCGAAAAAAACAATCGTGATTGTTGGGCTATAGATAATAAAGTAATTTCATAATATTTTGCAAAATATTTCGTTGTAAAGTAGATGGTATATACCTTTTAGTGTGTATTTTTGCAAAATGAATGATAATATGGATAAGATACAGGACATAATGGCGCGGTGGAATGCGCTGCAGCCTCTGTCGGATAGGGAGAGGGAAATGTTGAGCCGCCGCTTTACCATTGACTTCAACTACAACAGCAATCATATTGAGGGCAACACGCTCACCTACGGACAGACGGAGATTCTGCTGCTGTTCGGGAAGGTCGTCGGCGAGGCTGAGGTGAAGGATGTGCAGGAAATGACTGCAAGCAACGTGGGACTGAAGATGATGACCGAAGAAGCCGGGTTGAAGGATGCCCCTCTTACCCAGAACTTTATCCGTACGCTTCACAAGGTGCTGCTGCGGGAGGATTATACCGTGTACCGCAGTTTGCCGGATGGTCAGACAACGGGTTACGTCATTCATGCAGGCCAGTACAAGACCCGTCCCAACAGCGTCATCACCCGCTATGGCGACCGTTTCGAGTATGCCTCGCCCGAGGAAACACCTGCTCTGATGTCCGACCTCGTGAACTGGTACAACGATGCTGAGCAGTCAGGCCGTTTCACGCCTGTGGAACTTGCCGCCATCTTCCATTACCGCTACATACGCATACATCCCTTCGAGGATGGCAACGGACGCATCGCGCGCCTGATGGCCAATTACATCCTGTCGCGCCACGGATATCCGATGGTGGTTGTCCGCAGCCGCAAGAAGAATGAGTATCTTGAAGCTCTCCACCGCACTGACCTTACCGTGGGTGCGGTCCCATCGCTCGGGGCACACGCCTCCAAGAGGGAGATACAGCAGTTCTTGACCTGGTTCAAGAATATGTTTGTGGAAGAGGTGACATACAACATCCGTTTCCTTACTGAGCGGGGCGACAACGTATGGTGGTTTGACGGAGAGCGGGTGAAGTTCCGTAGCAATTCCACAAGCAGGATTCTCAACCTCATTTATGAGACCCCGGACATTACTATCAAGCGCCTTTCTAATGAGGTGGGTATCAATATGGCTGCTGTCAACAAGCACTTGAAACAACTGACCGACAAGGGCTACATCCAGCGTGTCGCGAAAGACGGCACCTGGCGCCTTATCATCACCCCCTCGCTGTGACACCGATGGGGATCCCTTCAACCGGGGACCCGTCATGCCTGCGAAGGCAGGCATCCCCCGAACGGAACGACAACCCCTCTGCCAAGGGCCATCGAAGATTGCCCCAGGAAATGAGCGGTTGCGAATTTCCATAGAACAGAGTTCTGGAAAGAGTTTTGCAGGTTTTGTAAAAAAGAAAAAACAATGTTGCTAAAATGGCTTTTCGATAGGATCATCAGTCTGCTGGCGCTGCTATGCCTCAGTTGGTTCTACCTTGTCATAGCCATCATGATAAAAGTCAAGACGGGTGGGCCGGTGTTTTATGCACAGGTGCGTGTGGGTCGCAATGGCCGCCTTTTCCGTTGCCATAAGTTCTGCACCATGGAAGGCGGGCAGGAGGAGTCGCCCATTGCTGCCTTGGAACAAAACCGCATCACGCCAATAGGCAGGACCTTAAGGCGTCTCCACCTCGACGAGTTGCCGCAGTTGTGGGACGTTTTCATCGGCAAGATGAGTTTCGTGGGTCCCCGCCCCGATGTGCCGGGCTATGCGGATAAGCTGGAAGGGGAGGACAGGGCGATTCTGAGACTCCGTCCGGGCATCACGGGCCCCGCCTCGCTGAAATACCGCAACGAGGAGGAACTGCTGGCGCAAGTGGACGATCCAGTCAAGTATAACGACAAAGTGATTTGGCCCGACAAGGTGAGGCTCAACCTCTATTACCTGCAGCACTATTCCTTTTGGATGGATTTGAAGATGATTTTCGCCACCGTGCTGGGGAGGAAAATCGAGTTTGCCGGGGAGGAGATATGAGGTGAAAGATCCTGCTCGTAATTTAATATCTGAGATTTGCAAATTATTTGACAAGAAAAATGTGTTATTTTGGCTCAAAATTTGCCCGTGTCAGAAAAAATCAGTAATTTTGCACTACAAAATGTGTCTGCATGTTTTGTATAACAGATTGTCTAACTCTCAAAAACCGAAATGAAATGGTAGGTGTTATCCAAGTGGCTTCGTACATTGCTGACCGTTATTTGAAGGATTTCGGTGAGCGAATCAGTGAGATGAAGTTGCATAAATTGCTCTATTTTACTCAAAGGGAATCGCTGATACGCAAGGGTGAACCGATGTTCGAGGAACAGTTTCTGGCTTGGAGATATGGGCCTGTGATGGTTCAGATCAGAAGCGCGTATGCTAATGACATGCTTAATGATATGCCTTCGGAGGAGTTTGTGGAACAATACAAGGATGTATTTGACTTTGTATTCCAGAATTATGCTCCTAAAGATGCGTGGAGTTTGAGTTATCTGTCGCATGCTGAGGTTTCATGGAAGAATGCAAGGAAAGATTTGCTTCCGGAGCAGAATGGAAATGAGCCTCTGAAAATCGAGGACATACGCAAGGATGCGGAAAGAATCTCGATGAGACGATTCCTGCTGGATAAAATTCAACAGGCAACATTATGAGAATTACTGAGGAGCAGAAAGCTATATTGGATTCATTGGTAGTGGAGCGCCTTCGTGATCATATATCGGAGAACGCTTCTCTGGTGAATTCGTTTGCCAATGCTAAGAATCCTGTTTTGGAAAAAATCATACGGACAAGGGTTTCCTTTGATAGAGATGCAGAGGGGACTGTTGCGTATTATGTAGTGAAAGCTCCAACAGGTGAATTGCTATTGTATTTCTCTCTGAAATGTGGTGAGTTGTTTGAGAAACTTGATCAGTTTAAGTTGGATCTGGCTTATCGCGTGAGGGATGCTGTAAATGTGTTGCAGCATAAGGATAGGTTCTCGAATGACGAGTATGCAAGGGCGGAGGATTTCATTAACCATAATATCACGGATATTAAGCAGATTCTGCCTGATATAGATAAGTATCTGGAGAAGAAAGAGGTTTTGTCGGCTGATTTGAGAAAAGAACTGAATACAGAGATGCAGAGGGTTTTGAAGACTTATCCTGCAATCGAACTTCAGGAGTTTTGTTCTAATGACAATGGTCGACAGGCTTGGAAAAGTCTTGGCATAAAAAGGAAATTGGGCGAGTGCGTGTTCTGGCATAAGATTGTAGATATGCTGGATTCTGTTCAGAGTATTGCTGGTTGCCAATATGTCTATCTATTTGCTGCAGATGCTTCGGCTGACGGCGAGTTGGTGAACTATTATAAAGAACGTTTAAAGTTTGAACAATCGGCAGTATTAGGCGCGAATAAGCCCAAGTATGATTTCCAATGTTATTTCCTTTGTCAATCAATAAAGGATTTGAAGATGAGACGGAATCAATTCTATGCGGATTTCAATGCGGATTCAGGCAGTGCTGTATAGTGTTTTCGGTTAATCCATTCGCGGGCTTTTTCTTGTTAACTTCGTTTTCTTCTGTTGTTACTCGGGATAGCAACCGCATCGTACTGTGGTCTGCTGATTGTCTGGCCGCTGATGGTTGTGGTGGTTGTGCTAGTGAAGTTATTGGAAGACAATTTAGGTCAATTAAGCGTCAATTAACGTGTCCGTGAGGAAAAAGTAATTATGCCAAAGATTTTAGAGATAAGGAATAGTACCGCAGAATTCTTGACTTTTCTTGCTGAAAACAGAGAAGAAGGAGTCCAGGTAGTGTATATGGATGAAACCATCTGGGCGACTCAAACTGCTATGGGAGAACTATTTGACGTTGAGCCAAAGACAATTGGTTTCCATTTGCAAAACATCTTCAACGAAGGCGAACTGCAGCAGAATCGAACTGCCCAGAAAATTGGGGTGGTTCAGCTCGAAGGCACTCGCAACGTGAGCCGAGAGCCGATGTTCTATAATCTCGATGCCATCATCAGCGTGGGCTATAGAGTTTCAAGCATCAGGGCGACACAGTTCCGTCAGTGGTGTACCTATATCCTTCGGCAGTATGCTGTCCGTGGGTATGTGGTTGACAAGAAGCGTATGGAGAACGGCTCTTTTATTGGTGAGGATTATTTTGAGCACCTGCTGGCTGAAATTCGGGAGATCCGACTGAGTGAGCGTCGTCTGTATCTGAAGCTTACCGACATTTACGCTACGAGCATCGATTACAACAAGGACGCGCCCACCACCCGACTCTTTTATCAGCAGATACAGAATAAGATGCACTATGCTGTCCATCAGCATACGGCAGCCGAACTGATTGTGGAGCGTGCGGATGCCGACAAGGAGCACATGGGTCTGACAACGTGGGAGAATGCCCCAGACGGCAAGATTGTGAAGACTGATGTCAGCATCGCAAAGAACTATCTCAAGCAGAGCGAGCTGGACGATTTGGGCAGTGTGGTGACGGCCGTCCTGGAGTTCGCAGAGAGTCGCGCGAAGCGTCATATACCGATGACGATGGAGGATTGGGCAAAGCGCATCGATTCATATCTTTCGAGCGATGAGCGTCCGCTTCTGGATAATGCCGGCTCTGTGTCGCACGAATATGCAAAGGAGTATGCCGAAACGGAGTTTGAGCGTTATCGCATCATCCAAGACCGCATCTTCCGCAGTGACTTCGAGAAGATGCAGTTAGACGGTGACGATCTGCCCGAACTGCCGTTCGAGGGGGTGACCGAATGTGAGTAGTAGGACTTGAAGTGAACACGAATTATCATGAATTTTCATGAATTGATTCATGAATAAATGTGCGCGAGGGAGGTATTTGTATTTTATTGGAAGACAATTTTGGTCAATTAAGCGTCAATAATATATGTCCTTGAAGAAAAAGAAATTGACCAAAAATCCTTTGGATTCGACGTAGTCAATTGACGACTAAATCGAAGATTACCTCACTTCGTATCGATGAATCGAAGATTTCAACGTAGTCAATTGTCTTTAGAAAAGGAAGATGTTTGGCTCAGTGTTTATTGTTGACCGCGAATTTGGCGAATCAGGCGAATGTGGCCTTGCCGCGCAAATCCCTGCCGGTCGGATGCAGCCGATAATCACACGTCCCCTCGACGAAGTCAAGGAATACGCGAAGCGGATTCCTATTCGTGAAAATTAGTGCGATTCGTGGTTGAAAAAAACTCGACGAAGTCAAGGAATACGCTTGCGGATTCCCATTCGCTAAATTCGCAATATTCGCGGTCGAAAAAAGCCAATCGTGGTTACAGCCGTCGGCAACAATAAGAAAGCCTCCAGCGGGAATCCCCGCCAGAGGCTTTTCGCTTTTCATTGTTTCCTCAGTCTCAGCCATAGCAGCAGGCATAGGCCGAGGGTGATGACCGCCCCTGATAGGATCCAGGGCAGCGGATGCCCTTTCTGCGTCGGGGGCGTTGCGATGAGACCCGCTTCGTCGTGGCACTCATCGTTTTGCTGCTGATACTGCAGTCGCGCAACGGTATCGCACGTCTGCTTCGTCTGCTTGTAGTGTCGCTCCGAGTGTGACTTCTGTCCGAACCGCACGTGGGTGGCGTGGAGTAGGATGGTGCTGTCGCACAGCCTCAGGTCGAGGCTGTCGGCACTGAAACAGAGCGTTCTGGTTAGGGAGTCGCTGAGGCGTATCGCCTCGTGCGACTCCTTTTTCGTTTGCAAGGTGCCGAGCGTGACCGTCTCGCGATGACGGTGGCGCAGGGCGCTACACCCCTCTAAACTCAGCACGCACATCAAAACAAGGACAAGCTTTGTTGGCAAATTCGTTGTGGCCATGGATGGTTGCTTTTGGATATTTGACTTTCAGTGACTTGACCAATGCCCAGAGCATGTCGCGCTGAGCCTCCGTGCGGGTGTCCTTCGGCTTACCCTCGGTGTCGAGGCCGCCGATGTAGCAGATGCCGATGGAGTGGGTGTTGTGCCCCTTGCAGTGTGCGCCTGCCTGTTCGAGCGGGCGGCCTTGTTCGATGGTGCTGTCGAGGCGGATGACGTAGTGGTAGCCTACCATCTTGAAGCCTCTTTGCTTGTGCCAGCGGTCGATGTCTTTGACGGTGAAGTCCTTGCCCTCGATGGTGGCAGAACAGTGGATGATGATTTCGTTGATTGTTCTCATGATACTTTGTATTAGGTTAAACTGAAATTTTTTTGGAAACAAATCTTAAACTAATCTCCAACTAATCTTTTTTCTTCTTTCCTGTCCGATTCCCCCTAATCGGGGTCAATCGGGTTACGCATCTTCGATGCGCTGTGGCAAAACCAAACTTGTTGCTTTTCAGTCATGTTTGGGAATCCCTAGAGGTGCGGCGGCGGTCCGTCATCGCGCTTAGCGAGAAACTTACTCGCCGCCGCCTTTTGTTTACCCCCATGATCTCCGTTCCCGCCGCCAGACGGGAATCTTTCGTTAGATGATGGTTAAGGTGATGTCGTGGCCTCGGCTGGCCGATTTGCGTATCCTTTCGTAGAGGCGGTTGAAGTGCGTGACGGGATGGAGGAGGCAGCCGCTGACGAAACGTTCGCCAACGATGATGCTGCCGTCCTGTCGGTTGCAGACTCCGTTGCCGGGCTTGATCATGGGACAGTAGCGGGGCATAGGGGTGTTGTTGCTGACGCATTTCAGTTTCTTGCAGCTGGCGCACTTAGGACGTGCGGCAAGCAGTGGCGTGATGTGTGCGTCGGCTCCACGCAAGGCGCTTGCAGCCTCACTCATGGGAATGATGACGGGCATCTTGCGGCCGTGTTGGTGACAGCGGATGAGTGCCACACGGTAGTTGCCCACAGGAAGGGCGGCGGTTATACACTCGGCCGTGTCGCAGATGTGTTCCCCGTCGATGGTGATTTGGCCGTCGATGGCGTACGGGGTTTTGTCTTTTCTTGTTAGTGTGATGTGCATGGATTTAACGTTTTAACATTTTAACAATTTAACATTTTAACATGGGCATAATATGCGCCTACATCCTTGAAGCCTGCGGGTGGCTGGTGGCGGACGAGGGTGGGGAGCAGTTCGTGTAACTGTTGGAAGAGCTTCTCGCCGGGTGTGTCGGCATCGGGGCACATGTGAAACCTTGTGCCGTGTTCCGCGCTCCAGGTCGATAGCAGGTGACGGTCGGAGACGGTCAGCAAGGTGGCGCTGGGGATGGCGATGGAGGCGAATCCTGCCGAGAGCATGGCGAGACAGTCGGTGACGCCTTCGGTGATGAAGACCGGAGTGCCGGAAGCAAGGTCCTTGAGACCGTTCAGGTTGAAGATGTGGCATCTGCTGCCTTTAGGAAAGCGGAAACGGGGGCGGTCCTCTTGCCCGAGATAACGGCTCTGGACGGAAACCAATTTGCCGTCGAGGTCGCGGTAGGGTATCAGCAAGGCGGGACCGTCGAAGCAGGCGGGATGGGGTGCCGACGACATGGGGCAGTCGTAGCTGATGGAGCTGATGCCTAAGGCACTGATGACCTCGGGGGCGAGTTTGCGCTCTTCGAAGAGGAAGTCTTGGGCGGCTTCGTTCAGCACGGGACGGGCCATCAGACGTTCCAGATAGGCGATGTCGGGCTTCGGCTCGTCATGGTGAGGGTTGTCCTTGGTAACGGCTTGCAGCTGCTCGCGCTTAGTGCCTGTCGCACCTAACCACTGACAGGCCGACACGAAGTCTTTGCCGAGGCAGTGCATCACGAGGTCAATCACGCCTCCGTGGGCATCGCAGACGAAACAGCGGTAGCGGTTGCGACGGACGTTGAAACTCAGGCTGGGGTGGCTGTCGTCGTGGAAGGGACAGAGGGCATGGTGGTGGCGTACGGAGAGCCCTAAGCCTTCGGCGACTTGTTCTATGGGCTGGTCTTGAAGCCGTTGTATGTCGGATTGGGTCATCATAGTAGTTTCTCGTAGTTGTATTTTGAGGTGACTTTGATCCAGCCGTTGGCTTTCCATTGGCTGAGGATGACGCGTACGGGCGAGGCAAGTTCGAGTTCCTTCATGACGGCTTGGAGTTGCTCGCGGCTGAAGTTCTTGGGGACTCGGTCGATGAGCTTGGGTTGTGCCGACAGGTCGATGATGCCTCCGCTGCGTTTGCCTTGGAGTTCTTCGAAGGCTTTGCCCCAGCGCTTGAGGAGGGTGGTGAGGATGTAGTCGGCCATCCACAGGTAGATGCGACGGGCGCGTTTCTGGGCCACGGGTTTTGGCGTCGCGTCGAGAAGGTAGAGGTAGTAGCAGAGGGCCGCCACACGGAAGGCACTCACGCTGGAGCGTTTGCGGAAGACGTCGAGGGCAGTGCTGCCCGACTTGAGGGCTTCCTTGCCTTTGGCGATGCACCAGCGGCGGACGTCCTTGTCGAGCCAGCTCATGTCGAGGTGAAGCTCGCCCTGAAGTGCGCCTTGGGGCGTGTAGACATCGGCCATGATGCGGTCGAGTGTGCGTTTGATGGTGGCTTCCTGTTCGGGGGTGTAGGCCTTGAAGATGGCACCATCGGCACCCATCTGGTCGTCGAGCTGGCAGAGTATGGTGCGGGTGATGTTGCCGCCTTCTATGGCCTTGCGGTCCATGTAGTCGTCGAGAGCGCTTGGGGTGGTGCAGAACATCGAGCAGATGTTGATGTCGACGATGGCCGAGTAGCTGTTGTCGCTGGCGAAGTCCATGCCGAAGCGGCTGCCGAAGTCGTAGGCGGTGCGCATGATGGTGCGCAGGTTGGAGTAGCCTTGCTTGCCGGCATCGGTGACCTGGGCGAGTTCGTCGGCGAACATCCAGAAGGAGAGCACGTCGCCGAGGTTGCGCTCGTAGAAGTCGGCACGTTTGACGAGGACGGTCTTCGAGATGGTGGCGGGGATGACGCGGATGGTGGTCTTGGGCTCTTCCTCGAGTTTCTCGTTGGCCTTGCGGCGTTTCTTCTTCTCGCGGTAGTCCTGCTCCAGCCGGCGTTGCTCCTGGTCGTGTGCCTTGAGGGTGTCTTCCATGAGGAGACGTTCGATGTCGGCGGCAAACTGCTTGCCGCTCGATTGTGGTGCCTCGATGATGACCTGCAGCAGCAGGGCTGAGGGACGCGAGTCGTAGTAGTATTTCAGGCGTATGCGTGTGGCCAAGGCACAGAGTGGGGACAAGCAGGTGATGAAGCTTGCAATCTTGCGGTTGGCGGGCGCATTGCTCACCACCTCACGGATGATGGGCGGGAGATCCTTGTCGCGCAGGGGAAGGACCTCAGGCTTGATGCTGAGATCCTCTTCCGTTTCCTGCACTGTCATTTCGGGAAATAGTTCGTAGTCCATCAGCCGATAATGTTAAGACAGTCAATCAATTCGTTATAGACCTTGAAGGCGAGGTCGCGGCGGTCGATGGCGCCACTGGCATCGATGGTGCGCATGTGCACCTGATAGCGTCCGTTCTGCATGTGGACGAGGCTGATGAATTTGCCGTCGAAGAGCTTGGGGTTGCGTTTCAGGTGCTGCCCCGAGGTCTTGGCTTCTTCCTCGAAAAGGTAATGGTCTTCGCCATCGCGGGTGAGTACGCCACGATAGCATTGCCCCTCGGTGGGCATGGTGTCTTCCTGGAGGATGGTCTTCAGGTCGACGCAGAGGTTGGTGTTTTTGTTCATGGCTTGTTGCATTTAAAGTGGAAACTATATACCTGACGGCACAAGGTGGGCTATTAGCTTTTAGCCTTTAGCCATTGGCTCATTTATTCATTAATAAAGAATGTTACTTGTTTGATGAACCAATGAGCCAGTTGCTAAGAGCCAATAGCCATTGGCTTTTCTTCTTGTGCCATAATGTATATAAGAACTTTTAAAGTTTGTGAATGTCGGTGACGTTGATGTCCTGATACCAGTTGCCTTGGTATTCGCGGATGGAGAACCGCAGGGCGCATCTGACGAGTTGGCCCTGGTGGAGGTCGCATTGGGCAAGTTGGCCCATGAGGGTGGCGATGATGGCGTCCGACAGGCGTCCGGCTGTGTCGTTGCCCGACCAGCCTCCGAACTCCTGCAGACGGATGAAGCGCTTCAGGATGAAGCCGCCTTCGGCTTTCTGGGACGGCACCTGCATGAGGTTGCTGAGTCCCATGATACGGTAATCTTGTGTGAGCATGATTTTTTGCTGTTTGAGTTTGAAACCGTCGGCAAAGGAATAGGAACCATGATTCCACGGTAGGACTGAAAAAATAAACTCACAATTTTTTTGAGTTTATCGGTGAAAGCCGTGATATATAGGCGTTTGTGGCAATGAAAAAAATGAGTGCCGGAGCCATGAACTGAAATAAACTGAAAAAGAACTGAAAAAATTTCGTTCAGTTCATGTTTAGTCCAAAATGATTGCTATATTTGCAATTTTCAACGACAAGATGAGGAATGATGGGCACGATAGACAAGAAAATCATGGCGTTTGGAGAAGACTGTCAAACAGACCTCCGGAAATTGCTTGATAACCTCGCTGAAATGATTGCGTGTTATCAGAATATGCTAACAGAAACGGCTCGCGAAGCCTTTCTGGTACCGCTTTGCGTGGAAGTGTCGGTCGTGACCTTGAAACTGAAAGCCTTGCATCGGCGTTGGCAGCAGTATCTGCCGTTTCAGGAAGCTATCGATGTTGACTTCAGCGAAGAAGCGAAAACCGTGACCAGCTGGTTGTCCGTGCTGGGTGTGGAAACGGATGACACCGAATGTGAATACGACCGCTTTGTGCCCGACAAAGGTTTCCTGCTCGACCTTATGGATCTTGATATTGAGCCTGTTAAGCTTGACATGGATGGCGACGAACTGAAAACTGTTGCCGAGAACTACTTTAATAATGTCGATAAATATCTGAAAAAGAAAAGATTGGGCGATTGGGAGACGAAAACGATAGAGCGTCTTAGCCAGGACTTGAAAAATCTAATCGCGCAAAAAGATAGCGAGTGTGCCGCCCGTGAAGTGTGTGTGCAGGCCGTGGCGTGTCTGGCCGATGAGCTGAACAGCATAGGGGAGTTCTTCACGAGCGACTTGGTTGAAAGGCAGTTCCGGACACTGGCTATCCGCCTGATACATCGCGACTGTTCGGAGGCCGTCAAGGAGGCTCACGACAAGGTGCGCAAGGAACATAACGCTTGGCCAAAACGTTCCGAAAAAGACCGTGCCCTCGCCATGAAGGAAGAGGTGAAACTCACCTTGTTGTGCGATGCCAGGGGCGAGGGACTCAAGGAGTATATCGACCTCGACTATCCCGCCTTGCTCGAAGATGCCTGCTTCGGACAGTTTCTGTTCAAGATGCGCCACAAACTGACCGTCGGTGAGGTGCAGCTCATGGTGAAATACTGCACGATGATACAAGACCTGAACCAACTCATCGACCCTGCCTCGGCCGGCAAGAAACGTAAGGAGATCATGGTAGGCCGAAAACTGGATGCCGAGGATGAGGCCCTGATGAAACAGCTCGAGAAATTGGCCGAGAAGGGAGAATGGTGTAATGGCGCAACGTCCGACAGCATCGTGCTGGGCCTCCGCCAAATGCTGGGTGTAGGCTTCCAACTCGATGGCAAGATGCAGCCCTTGAGCGATGAGCTGTGGAAACTGCTCAAGTCGCGCAGAGGTTGCGATGCCGAAAAGAGCCTCATGGTGACCTGGCTCAACATCGTGGGCTATTGCGTCAAGGTCGGCCTGCTCAGCGGCACCAGTCCAAGACTCTGCAGCCATTTCTTCTCAAAGCGCAATCCCGACGACTACAAGGCCATCGATAAAGGAAAGTCGAACCCGCCGGATGCCTTCAAAAAGATTGAGCCCTTGCTCGAAAAATTCTTGAAGTGAGCGCAAGGAAATGTTAAATGTTAAAATGTTAAATCAAGCTCCGGAAAAGTGCCGCATCATGCGTTAAAATGATAAACCGGCACCGATTTTCGCGTGCGCGCGATATATAAGGTATGATAAAGATTAAAAGAAAGAAAAGAGAAAAAAGATAGGTGTAAGATGTTGAAGTCCATAGAGTTGAATGTTGTTGGATGTGGCTTGAAAGCGTTAAATCGGGTCATTTAACGTTTTAACAATTTAACGTTTTAACATTTTTCTGTCCCTACGGGAAAAAAGCCGTTTTTCATTTTTCTAACTAGGGAAATTTTTTTCTCTAACTAGAGAAATCATTTTCGGCTCTCGGAGCTGTGCGGAATGTTAAATGTTAAGTGACACAAGACCGGAACGGGAACAGAATAGAAGTCTATTTTCGGTAAGGATTTTCAAACAGATTTTCAGTAAGGATTTTGAGGGCTTTGCCCGACCAAAAAGAAAACAATCGCAGAACTATTTTCAGAAAGATTTTCAGTTAGGATTTTTAGCAGGATTTTGAAAAATCTCCACAGAAAATCCATACTGAAAATCCTACCAAAAATAAAAGAATGCGATTATTTTCATTGGTCGCTTCGCTCAAAATCCATACTGAAAATCCTACAAAAAATCCTTACTGACTTTGGGGTGATTGTAAGATGGTTAGGCAAGTTCTATTTTTGTGCCATCAGATACATAGTCGCCAAACGGAATCCGGGACAACCCGTGTCCGCGTTTCGGGACAAGCCATAATGGGGCGGGAAAACGGTGGTATTTTTGCATCGTCAATCCGGATGACAATGTGTTTAACCCAATCATCAACCCATTAAAACATTTGCAACTATGGCAATTAAAGTTAAAGCAGTAGAGCGTGAGCTCAAAGTCGGCGCCAATGCCGGCCAGTACCGTTACATGATGCAGACCGAACTGTACAGCAAGCTTTCCCAGACCAAGGTCATCCAGGAGGCGGCCCTGCGCAGCGGCATCGGCAAGGGCACCATCAATGCGGCTTGGGACGCCATCGGCGAAGTCATCAAGGCTTGGGCGACCGAAGGCCACAGCGTGGCTATCCCCGGACTCGGCACCATGCGTTTCGCCGTGAACGCGACCTCGGTGGCCGACGTCAACCAGGTGGCCAGTTCGCTCATCACCAGCCGTAAGGTAATCTTCACCCCTTCGGTCGACATCAAGGATGAACTTCAAAAGACTTCCATCTCCATCACCTGCTACGACCGCAACGGCAACATCGTCAAGCGCGTCACTTCCAACGATGGCGGTGAAGTCGAAGACCCGGAAGAGGAGGGAAACGGTCCTGAAATCCTCAGTAGCGGAAAAGACTCTGACGTCAACAAGGATTGAAGGTCATGAAGAAGCTGTCGCACCAAGTCACCCAGATCATCGCGGCCTATGTGGTCGTCCTGTTCGGACTGGCACTGATAGCCCTGGCATTCTTCGTGCCGCCAATGGGCAGCATCGACCCCAGCGTCCTGGCCGCCTTCGGCGAGATCCTCACCTTCGCCGGCGCCATCCTGGGACTTGATTACCGCTACAAGGCCAAGTCTGCCCCGTCAAGCGACAAGCCGCAGGAAACGGAATAACCGGCCATCATCAATGCACTGCAATGAAAATGACTTCTGGCAACCCAGAAGTCATTTTTTTTGTGGAAATGAGCGGTTGCGGATTTCCATTGAACGTTGCCTTGGAAAAAGTTTTGAAGGCTTTGTGTGTGAGAAAAATGAAATTATTTTGCAGCACCTGAAAAAGGCGCTTTTTTTTGTAATCGGTTTCCTTTTTTCCTTACTTTTGCACAATTTTATTCCTTGCCATTTGTCATCCCAATGGGACTGATGTGGCGAAGCCGTAAAAAAGAAAGGCTGTAGTATAATATATGACTGATTTTTCTAAGATATAGAAATAATGATATAAGTATCACATTTACAAACATCTACAAAAATAATGCAAATAACGCTAATAATTCATTTTTATCAACTTTTGTCTTGACACAAAAGTTGC
>NZ_JBADWU010000021.1:0-44085 GCF_056203535.1 Candidatus Limimorpha sp.
GTCCTCCTCCGTCAGCTCCCCAATTGCCCTGAGGATGGTGTCGGAGCTGCAGGTGCGAAGCGTTGGGTGGAGCGAGAGGTGAGGCATGAGGTGGCTCGTGACGTCCTCGACGCAGGTGCCGCCGCAGAAGTAGACGCACATCAGCGAGCGGATGATCTCGCTGTAACGGTAGCCGTAGGACCTGCACCTGAGGCCGAGCGTGGTGTCTATCGTCCGGGAAAGCATGGAGTCAAACTGCTCCATCACGGGAAAAATTCCGCCGAAAGGCGTGATCCTGTCGGATTTAATCTCTATCTTTGCCATGTCTGTCAGTCTTTTGCTTGTTTTGTTTTTCCACCACTAAGATAGGTGAAAATCCTGACATGGCAATGTCCTGGGCAACTTTTTGTTGCTCAGGATTTTATTCCTTTTAATCTATTACAGGTGTGCGGAATTAAGGAAAAATAGAAAAAAGCATTTCAAAAACGCCAAAAATGTCTCGCCTGAGATTGAACATTTTCAAGATATAGTGTGTTTAATGAAAGAACTTTAAAATCATAAAGCCATGTACGAATTACCAAAATTACCTTACGAACGCGACGGTCTGGAACCTTTCATGTCGCGTGAAACCTTAGACTATCATTACGGACAGCATCATGCCACCTACGTCCGCAAGCTCAACGAACTCATCAAAGGCACCGAATTTGAGAAAGGTGTCGAGTTGGAAGAAATCGTGCGCAAGGCCACGGGGCCGATTTTCAACAATGCCGCCCAAGTGTGGAACCACAATTTCTTTTGGAAGTCGCTCATTCCCGACGGCAAAGGCAAGCCTCAAGGCGAACTGGCCAAAGCCATCGACAAGGCTTTCGGAAGTTTCGACAAATTCAAGGAAGAATTTAAGAATCAGGCAGTTTCGCTTTTCGGCTCAGGCTGGGTATGGCTTGTTGCCGATGCTAAAAACGAACTGTCGATTGTGCAGACGCAAAACGCCGACAGCCCGATTACCAAGCAAGGCATTACGCCGCTTCTCGTCTGCGATGTGTGGGAACATGCCTATTACATTGACAAACGCAACCAGCGCGCCGCCTATCTCGACGAATTCTGGGATTTAGTGAATTGGGAGTTTGTCGAAGAAAACTACAAGAAATGCTGCGCCAGCAAATGCGGATGCAGTTGCAAACGAACGTGATATGTTTAATCGTTTGAAGTTTTTTGTTGAATTGTTGGGAGAGGAAAGTGTTAAAGTGAAAAGTGGAAAGTTTTTGAGTGGAAAGTGATTTTGAACTTTTTGAACAATCTTTACTGAAAACTGAAAACCAAACAACCCATCACCAATAATCCATAACTCATAACCATATAAATATCAATACTATGTTCTGCTATCAATGTCAGGAAACGGCCAAGGGGACAGGCTGCACCGTGCGGGGCGTCTGCGGAAAAGAACCTTACTTGGCCGACCAAATGGACAAACTCATCTACGCCATCCGTGGCCTCTGCGTGCTGCATACGCACATCAAAAAGTCGGGCAAAGACTGTGACTGCAATACGCATCTCATTTTCGACGGACTGTTTGCCACCATCACCAATGCCAATTTCTGCATGGTCTCGACGGGCGAAAAACTCAAAGCCGTGGTCAAGGAGAAAAAACGGCTGTTGCAATTCTGCAAAGACAATGGCATCAACATTCCGAACTGCGACGAAGTGTATTGCGTTGATTTCGACCACGAAGACCGCAAGTTCAGCGTGATGTTCGAACCCGACGAAGAAATCCGTGGCTTGAAACAGCTCCTCACCTACGGTGCCAAAGGCACGGCAGCCTATATCGAACATGCTGCCAACCTCGGCTTTACCGATGAGGAACTCAACGATGAACTGATTGCGGCCATCGCCCTCACCTGCTGCCACAACGAAGATGTCGGGGTGCTGATGCGAGCCATCCAGACCATGGGCGAAATAGCTTTCAAAGCCATGGAACTTTTGGACAAGGCCAACACCAAGACCTACGGCCAACCTGAAATCACGAAAGTGGATTTGGGCGTAGGTAAAAACCCTGGCATTCTGGTCTCAGGCCACGACTTGAAGGATTTGGAAGAATTGCTGGAACAGACCCAAGGCACAGGCGTCGATGTCTACACGCACAGCGAAATGCTGCCTGCGCATTACTACCCGTTCTTCAAGAAATATCCGAATTTCAAAGGAAACTACGGTAACGCCTGGTGGAAGCAACGCCTTGAATTTGAGACTTTTAATGGGCCTATTCTGTTCACTTCCAATTGCATCGTGCCGCCTTTGGAAAACGCAAGCTACAAAGGCCGCATCTTCACGACTAATTCGACGGCCTATCCGAACACGCTTCACATCGCCGATCGTGTGGATGGCAAACCCAAGGATTTCTCACCTATTATTAATAAAGCGAAAGAATGTGAGCCGCCCATCCCGATTGAAAAGGGACAAATCACGGGCGGATTTGCTCACAATCAGGTGATTGCATTGACCGATAAGATTGTGGAAGCTGTCAAATCGGGCGACATTCGTAAGTTTATCGTCATGGCGGGTTGCGACGGACGAATGCCAGAACGCGACTACTACACCGAATTTGCCAAAGGTTTGCCGAAAGATACCGTTATTCTGACGGCTGGCTGTGCCAAATACCGCTACATCAAGCTGAATTTGGGCGAAATCAACGGCATTCCGCGCGTACTCGATGCCGGTCAATGCAACGATTGCTATTCCTTGGTAAAGATTGCCTTGTCCTTGAAAGAAGCATTTAACATTAAGGATGTCAACGAGTTACCAATCGTTTACAACATTGCTTGGTACGAACAGAAAGCCGTTGCCGTGCTGTTGGCCCTGCTCAGTTTAGGTATTCAGAACCTTCACATCGGCCCGAGCATTCCGACCTTCATGACGCCTGATATGCGTTATGTCCTGAAACGGAAATTCAATATCGGCACCATCACAACGGTGGAAAATGATTTGGAAACGATGCTGATGTGATGCTGAAAGAGTCTGGCAAGTTTACAAATTTCAAGAAAACGATGGCATTTGCTGTCGTTTTTTTCATTCAATTCGAATGGAAACGAAACCATCGGAAGGCATGGCCGAAATCATTTTGTCGTAAATACTCAAAGTCAGGCGGTTTTCTCCCAAATCCAAAGTTTCATTCACAATGGTATAAGCCTTGCCTTGGTAAACAGAATGAGGCGCAATTAACGGAATTGCATCGTAATGACAAATGATGGAATTGTCTGTATCAAGATATTGCGCCTTTAGCGTCATCGGAAATTCGGAATGCTGGAAATCAATGGCGGCATCATTCGGATTTTCGATGGTAAAAGCCAAGAAAATCGTGTCGCCGTGATGGAAAACTGGAAGTTCATCATTAGCATTCAAGATGGAAAAATCGGCCTTCAGGCGGTTGGCTGTCTGGAAATGATTGGTCAGATAACCAGTAAAACTAATTTCATCTTTCTGAAAATCAGTACTTAATCCTTCAACCTCAGCACACACGAACACGGGCTTGTTTGTCCATTGCAAATCGGATTTCAGCAAATCGAACTGCGTTTTGCGTTGGTCGAAATTCCTTACCGTTGACGCTTCCTTTCCCGTAAAGTAATGATACAAGGAAGGTTTTTGGAACGAAGAATGGAAAATCACGGGATTTTCGCCCGCCACTTCTTCGATAGCTCGGTAATATTTTTCCTTTCCGTAAAAGCCAAAACGTCCGCTGACTGGTAAAAGCAACACAATCCTTGCCACCACAATCAGCAAAATGGACGGCATGACAAACTTTCTGACATAATGCTGTAATTTATCGTCAATCAAGCATTTGCGGTAAAGCAGAACGATGTAGGGAATGGCGCAGACTATCGTCCAATGCGGCTCGACATGGCCACGGAACGCCGTCAGGAAAAAGAAAAAGAAAAATCCAATGACAATGAAAAACAGTCCGCGCTCAAAGACATCGCTCGGACGATGCTTCAGCACTAAATAGACCATCGCACCGAAAGTGAATGGATTGAAAACCACTAACTGATTGGGAATGTATTCAAAAAGATAGTCCCATTCGAAACTTGAACTCCGTTGGTACAAATGGTATCTGAAGCTCGGAAAATCAGCTTCAAACTGCCACAAGATGTGAGGAAAATACAGCATTATGGCTATCAGGACTGCTACCCAAAACTTACTGTCTTTCAATAAGGAAAGATTCGACAAGATAATCAAGGCAAGCAAAAGTCCGGCATGATATTTACTGTACATCATCAAGGCCATCAAAAGACCCATCAGCAAGGCTTTCGGCCAAGTCGCCTCTGACAGATAACTCTGGTAAACCAAAAGGAACAGCGCGGAAAAGAAAATCAGCGAAGCATCAGGCGTGGTGATGAAGCCGTAGACATTCAGCATCACGATGGAAAACGCCAAGATAAGAAAAAGCGAAACCTTCTTTGTGTCGGGTGATTTTTCGCGGATGGTTTTCCAAATGACGAAAAGCGTCAAGGTGGAAATAATCACCGTACAAAATCTGACCCCCAAAGTGCCCGAAAAAAGAATGCTGCTCAAAAAAGCCATCAGCCCCACCATTGGCGGATGATCGTAATAGCCCCATGCAAGATGTTCGCCATAAATGGCATAATAGGCCTCGTCCTCATTGATTTCAGTGAAGACCCCTTGCAAAAGGTTGATGACAAACCAAACAAGTATGCCAAAACAAAGGCATAATCTCCATTTATCCGTACTTTCCTTTACCATGGCATTTGCTTTTCTTGATGGGATAAAAACAGATAAAAGGCACACCCAAAGTGCCATGGTGTACCTTTTATCATAGAAATCATTACTTATAAATTAGCCAACATGAATGTTATCGTTGACGAATTTCATCAGCTTTTCAGGATCTTTGCTCAGTTCCTGACGTAGATTGGTGTCGTCGAAGTCGTTGAGGAACTTAATCATGTAATCGACGATGGCATCGGAGAACACGCCCTTGGCAGTGTAAATCTCGCGATCTTTGTCGAGTTCCTTGGCAGCGGCAACGCATGAATCAGGCAACTGTTCGAGAGCTTCCTGAATCTGCTTGTTCTTGTCGTCGTGGATGTTGACACCGAGACCAACGTAGGTCTTTTCGGCGATTTCCAGAGCATTCGGAATTTCAAATCCGTGACGGGCGGCAGCGCAAAGGGCAGCCATCAGCAGATACATGTCAGCGCAACCGTCGGAGGCACGCCATTCGAAGGTCTGCTTGTCGCTGAAGTCGCGGCCTGAATTCTTTTCAAGCGGATTGCAGACGGCAGCCATGTCCTTGCCGTTGTTGACCCAACCCAGCGGAACGCGCACCAATGCGCTGCGGTTCGAGAACGACCAGCACAATGATGTAGGAGCCTCCTGATGAGGAACCAAACGGAAGAATGCCAGCGGGTTAGGATTGCCGAAAGCAGGCAGTGAGGTACCAGCCACCATGTAACCGGCAATGGCTTTCTTACATTCGTCGGTGAGTTCGCCGCCGTTGAGCATCATGCTCTTGCCATCCTTCGTGAACTTGCAGTGAACGTGCATACCTGAACCAGCTTTGCCCACGGTAATCTTTGGAGCAAAGGTCAAGGTAACACCATACTGATAAGCCAACTGACGCATAATCCATTTAGCGACAACGAGTTGGTCGGCAGCATCTTCGATGTTGGTTGGCAGGAATTCGATTTCGTTCTGCTCGTAAATCTTGCCGTCCTGGGTGAAGTTACCCACTTCGGAGTGACCATATTTAATCAAGCCGCCAGCCTGAGCGATGAGGCGCATGGCTTCGACACGGAAATCGGTGAACTTATTATAAGGTGCGCTTTCGTGATAGCCTTTCTGGTCAGGCACAGGATAAATTCCTTCGTCGTCGGCGATGATGTAATATTCAAGTTCGCCCATGGTTTCCATCTGCATTCCGGTGGTTTCCTTGAAGACTTTGTGAGCCTTGCGGAGGATGTATTCCGGTGAACTTTCGAAAGGTTCGCCGTCGCGGTTGAAGAACGAGCAGAGAATATCAAGCGTCGGAACTTCGGTGAAAGGATTGCGGAAAGCGGTCTTGTACTTAGGAATGACATAAAGGTCGCTCTTTCCAGCCTCGATAAATGGGAACAGGCTTGAGCCGTCGACGCGCTCACCGGCAGAAAGGATGTTCTCCAAGTGTTCTGCACTGTGAATCACGAAGTTCAAGGTTTTCAGTTTACCATCCCAGCCACAATAGTGGAAGTTGATGAATTCGATTTCATTTTCCTCGCAGTAGCGAACGATGTCGGCGCGAGTGAATTCTGATGCAGGCTTTTGAAGGTATTGCACCAGACGATTAGGGTTCATGGCAATTTTTGCGTCCATTATTTATGATTTAAGATTTAATGATTTAAAAATTCAAAGATTTAAAGATTTGACATTTAGACTTATAGACTATTAGACATTTAGACAATTTAGTGATTTAAAGACCTAAGATTTGAAGATTGCGGCGTTGCGAAACGACCGAAACCGTATCTTTGCGCAAAAATAGGAATTATTCCGTCATAAAAACTAAAAGGCGAAAATAAAAGCGGATTTCTGCTTCTTCAGGAAAGCTTCTTCCATTTTGTAGCCACGCTCTTTCAACGATTCGCACCTTTTTGAAGCCTTTGGATAGGATTTTTTTGTTTGACAAATTGATGTCAATTTCTTTTTCCTCATAATCAATATGTTATTGCATAATCTAACAGCAAGATACACTTTTCAATGAAATTTGCCTGTCCGAAACTACACTTTTCAATGAAATTTACATGCTAAAAACTACACTTTTCAATAAAAAAGGCCATTTTGATAAATAAAGTTCAGAATATTAACTGATTTATTACTTTTGCAGAAATTTCTAATTTGAATAAGTATGAAAAAGAAACTTGTATTATTTGCTTTAGTGTTGTATTCAGTCTTTGCTAATGCACAATCAATTCTCGATAGAGTTACCGACTCAGCAGCTATTGCCAAACAACATGATTTGATTATTTCAAAACTCGATTCGGCTTTTATTTTCCCAGACACAACAATTCCTTTTAATCCAAAAGATTGTATTATATTCGAAATCTACAATTGTCATGATAATAGTAATTGTAAAAACAGTTCTGATTTAAGCGAAGGTCTTATTGACACATCCCTGTTTTCCAAGAAATATTTTATAAGCGGTAAGTTTCTGGAAGATTGGATTATTCTAAAAGAAAAAGGAAAAGCAAGAATTGATATTTCTGAGATTGCTATATATGATACATTGAATATGAAGTCATATTCTTGTCCCCCCAAAAAGCCCCGTCTTCATAATATCCATCATGTTGGAGAGGATTGTGATACGACTTATTCGGTGTACGGTTATAGTATTCACCGTGAAATAAGAGATTTTGACTATATTGGAACGTTATTCAAAACAAAACAAGTAGATTTTGTTTTCTGTTATCCAACTTTCGTAAGTGCATCGGATTTTGAAATTCCCTCATACGACATCAGTTGGGGTTTTGGTTACTATTTTGCCAAAAAAGGAAATCAATTCTATATTATTGGTATTGATAGCGAAAACGAAAAAATATACCCATTAGAGGAAGTCGTTGAAAATCATTGGGATTGGATAACAAATGTAATTAAAAAAGAAGATTAGGCAAATATGAAAGAATGGATCATAGCATTCAACAATGCAAAGACTTTAGAGACCAACGGCGAGGCTTCGGCTGCCATCATCGAGGAATACGAAAGAGTGATTAAGTTCCTGAAATCAGACAACATGACCGAGGCCGAAACGAGAATCTGGAACGAGGCTTGCCGCAACCTTTACGAACTCTATGCGTTGGAAAACGACACAGAGAAGGCCGCCTATTACGAAAACCAGAAAATGGCTGTCGACGACATCAAGATTGAGGAGGAAGAAATATAGAAAATGTTTTGAATTTTGTTGGTGAATGGAATTGCCTAACGGCAAGAAATATATCAAAAATCATATCTGAAAATCCATCAAAAATCTTTGTTTACCAATTTAGAATTTCCTATGAAAAAAGCAAACATGGATTTTTGAATGATTTTAAATAAAGATTTTAAAATGATTTCTTCGGCGTAGCCGAATCCTGCAATCAGTCTTTATGACATCAAATCTTCTTACTTTTTCAGTAGATTAAAGTAGGCATCCAATAGTTTCTGGGCGCCGATGTAGGCACTCATCTTCTTGTTCTTCACGTCGGTTTCCACCAAAGGCAAAAGGTCGGTAATCAGCTGATTCTGATAGAAATCGTTTTTCAAAGCCGTTTCCATCGTGTCAATCATCATCTGTACATCCTGCTGCGAGCGTTTACGGTTCAAGTAACCGTTTTCGCGGATGGCTTGCACATGTTCTGAGACCATTTTCCAGACCTCATCGATATTGAAACCCGTCAAGGCGGAACACGTCAGCACCTTAGTCTCCTGACCCGATTCGGCCAACGGAAACAGATGCAAGGCATTCTTACATTCTGCAGCTGCGCGGTTGGCACGCATGACGTTATCGCCATCGGCCTTGTTGACGGCAATGCCATCGGCCATTTCCATAATGCCGCGCTTGATGCCCTGCAATTCGTCGCCAGCACCGCTGATGAGGATCAAAAGGAAGAAATCGACCATAGAATGAACTGCCGTTTCCGACTGACCCACACCGACAGTTTCCACGAAAATGGTATCGTATCCTGCTGCTTCACAAAGTATTATCGATTCCCTTGTCTTGCGTGCCACGCCGCCCAAAGTGCCGGCCGAAGCCGAAGGACGAATGTAGGCATTAGGTTCAACCGAAAGTTCCTCCATGCGCGTTTTGTCGCCCAAAATGCTGCCTTTTGAACGCTGACTGCTCGGGTCGATGGCCAAGACTGCCAACTTGTGGTTTTGCTTGCAAAGATACATGCCCAAGGCCTCGATGAAGGTACTCTTTCCAGCGCCAGGAACACCCGAAATGCCCAAACGCAAAGCCTTTCCAGAATGTGGCAAGCAAGCTGCAATGATTTGTTGCGCTAGTTCCTGATGCTGAGGCAATGCGCTCTCAACCAATGTAATAGCCTTGCTCAACACCACGCGGTCGCCTTTAAGAATGCCTTCGACATACCATTCCAAAGGCATGAGTTGCTGACGGACAGCTTTCATTCTTTCCAAGGCTTTCGGGTTGACTTGTATCGGTTGACCGACTCCTTCGTTCACTTTCAGGTTCGAGTCCCAATCGTGTTGCTGATTTTCAAAATGTTCGATTTCCATGACTGACTTCTCGTTTCACGTGCAAAATTAGAAAATAAAACGACACGCCACAAACATGGCTTTTTGTGCCGCAAAAAACTTTTTTTGGCGATAATTCGGATTTTTTCCGTAACTTTGCTTTCTGAAATCAAAGTGCACTATAAAAAACATGGTAAATAAGACAAGAGTACTTTTCGTACACCAAGAGATCACCCCATATTTGCCTGAAACTCCGATGAGTCTCATCGGGCGCTACCTTCCCCAGGCGATTCAAGAAAGCGGTAAGGAAATCCGTATTTTCATGCCTCGTTACGGCGTCATCAACGAGCGTCGCAACCAGCTTCACGAAGTCATCCGCCTGTCGGGCATGAACCTCATCATCAACGACACCGACCACCCTCTGATTATCAAAGTGGCTTCCATACAGAAAGCCAGAATGCAAATCTATTTCATTGATAATGAGGATTTCTTCTCAAAGAAAAAATATCTCATCAACGACCTTGACGGAGTTTTCTGCGAACAGAACGACGACCGCTGCATTTTCTTCTCGCGCGGTGTCATCGAAACGGTGAAGAAACTCAACTGGTCGCCCGACGTGATTCACTGCAACGGTTGGCTCTCGGCCCTTATGCCTGTTTATATCAAGCGCGCCCTTTCCATCAGGGACAACCCGTTATTCAACGAATCGAAAATCGTCTATTCCATTTATGACGATGACTTTACCGAGACGCTGAAAGCCGGTTTCGACAAGAAAATGAAACTTTCCGGCCTGAATGCCAAGGATTTGAAATATTTCAAGGAAGCCAACTACGTCAACTTGACCAAGTCCGCCATCGATTATTCCGACGGCATTATCATCAGCAGCGAGAAAATCAACCCTGAAATCGAAGAATATCTCAAGACCTGCGGCAAACCTGTTCTGCCTTATCAGGACCAGGAGCATTACCTGCAAGCCTACAACGATTTCTACGACTCCATTCTGGGAAAACAATAAATCCGAACTTAATGAGTTTATTGGAATTGAGTAACCTCAAATTCAATTAGAAACGATAATGAAAACACATCATCAAACCGTCCGCCTTCTAATAATGGTTTTTGTTTTGGCCGCGACTGCCTTTTCGTGCAGGAAAACACCCAACACCATTGGCAATAACCTGATTGACGGCGACAACTACATCGGTGTTTACCATACCAACGCCACTTCCATCACCTGCCATTCGCTTCTCGATTCCATCGGAACGAAAAACGTGAACTATGCCTTGCTCGGCAGCATGAAAGACCCTGTTTTCGGCAACACACAGGCTGGTTTTTACACCCAGCTGCATTTATCATCGACGCACCACAAATTCGGCACCAACCCGGTTCTTGATTCTTTGGTGCTCCAGCTCTACATCGGAAAATACTATGGTGATACAACGACGCTGCAAACCGTGCATGTTTACGAAATGACTGACACCTTATCACCTTATTCTTCATATTATTGCTACTCCGAAATGCCGACTGATGCCGTCGACCACGCCGACGGCTATCAATACCGTCCACATCCCAACACGGCGGCAAGCGTGATTGGCAGCGACACCATCGGACGCCCAATCATCCGAATTCCATTGAGCGAGAATTTGGGCAACTACATCATGAATCTCGACAGTTCCGCTTATTTTTCTCCCGATGATTTCAAAACGCATTTCCCTGGCTTATATGTCATCACGGAAAGTGTCAACGAAATCGGCTCCATCTGCTATATCAGCTTGACCAACAACACTTATTCGCAATTGCAGCTTTATTATCATGAGGCCGATAATCCGGACAAGGCCATGCGTTACGATTTCTATGTCACCACAAACGATGTCTTTTTCAACCGTTACATCCATGACTACACGCAAGGCGACGCAAACTTCATTGCCCAAGTGCTGAACGGCAATACTGCATTAGGGCAACAGACTGTATACACGCAAGCTATGGGTGGCGTGAAAACCTTTGTCAAGTTTCCCGACATCGAACATTGGGCCGACACTTTAGAAAACAGCCATATTGTCATCAACGATGCAAAACTTATCGTTCCCGTCGATTCACTTTATGCCGACACGAATATCTTTTTGGCACCAAGTAGCCTTTTCCTCGTCGGGCTGAATCAAGATGGCTCCACATACGTGCTTCCCGACAATTTCGAAGGCAGTAACTATTGGGGAGGCACCTATTCTAACAAGACAAAAACCTATACATTCCGTATTTCGGAGTATTTGGCCGACATCGTCAAGGGCACGAAACCGAACACGGGTCTCTATTTGGGCGTTAACGAAGCATCCTACGGTGCAGCACGCCTAATTGTAGCCGGCCCAGAATCCTCACAGAAAAACAAACTGCACTTGGAAGTCACTTATTCTCTTGTTGGAGAATGATTCATATTGAATTTAATCTTTACAAATAACACAAAACAATGAAGAAAATTATTTTAGCGGCATTGGTTCTCATCGGACTGACTTGCCAGGCACAAAATGCAACGGAAAAGGAAACCATCATCGTCATCAAGACGAACTATGGAACCATAAAGGCAAAACTTTACAACGATACGCCCCTGCATCGCGACAACTTCATCAAATTGGTCAACGAAGGCTGGTACAACAATTCGCCATTTCACCGCATCATCAAGAATTTCATGATTCAAGGCGGACAGAATGCCGATGGCCGTTTGGACCCGGGCTATAAGGTTCCAGCCGAAATCAAGAGCAACCACTTCCACAAGAAAGGCGCTTTATGTGCAGCCCGCCAGCCCGACCAAGTCAACCCGAAAAAGGCTTCCAGCGGTTCGCAGTTCTACATTGTACAAGGTCAGAAATACGATGACCAGACCCTCGACATGTACGAAGACCGCATGGGCAAAGTGATTGGTGCCAAGCAACGTCAGGCATACAAAACCGTAGGCGGCACCCCACATTTGGACGGCGACTACACCGTTTTCGGCGAAGTGATTGAAGGCATGGACGTCGTTGATAAGATTGCCACCGTAAAGACTGGCCGAATGGATGCTCCAATCGAAGCCGTCACTATGACCATTGAAATTGAAAAGTAATTGTTGGTTATCGGTTATCAGTTATCGGTTATCAGTTATCAGTTTACAGTTTTTCAAAAGTCAAAAACAGTCTAATTGTCAAATTGTCTAAAAATCCACTTGTCAATCTTTAAATCTTAAATCCTTGAATCTTTAAATCCATTTGTCCACAAGTCAAATAGTCGATCATGAAAGAAAAGATAGAACAGATATTAAACGAAGTGCGGAATTTCAATGCCGAAAACAAGGATGAATTGGAAAACTTCCGCATCACTTATTTGAGCAAAAAAGGTGTCATTCCAGCCTTGTTTGCCGATTTCAAGAACGTGTCTCCCGAACTCCGCAAGGAAATGGGAATGCGCCTTAACGAATTGAAAAACACCGTTCAGGAAAAGGTTGAAGAACAACTCCAAAAGTTTGAATCACAGCACAGTTCGGAAGCTGGCTTCGATATGAGTATGCCTGCCAACGAAATGAAAGGTGCCCGTCACCCGCTGTCAATCGTGCGCCGCGACATCAACGAAATCTTCGAACACCTCGGCTTCACCATCGCCGATGGTCCCGAAGTGGAAGACGATTTCCATGTTTTCTCGGCCCTGAATTTCCCGCCCGACCATCCGGCACGCGACATGCAGGACACCTTCTTTATTAATAAGGCACCCGATGTATTGCTCCGCACCCACACTTCAAGCATTCAGGTCCGCGTAATGGAACAAGGCAAACTGCCTATCCGCATCATCGCCCCTGGCCGAGTGTTCCGCAACGAAGCCATCTCGGCACGCGCCCACTGCATTTTCCACCAGATTGAAGGTCTTTACATTGATGAAAACGTTTCATTTGCCGATTTAAAGCAGACCCTTTACCATTTCGTGCAGGAATTTTTCGGCGAAGGCACCAAGGTGCGTTTCCGTCCATCTTATTTCCCATTCACCGAAACTTCGGCTGAAATGGATATTTCGTGCAACATTTGCGGCGGCAAAGGCTGCAATATCTGCAAACACACGGGTTGGGTTGAAATCTTGGGCTGCGGTATGTGCGACCCGAACATTCTGATTTCCAGCGGCATTGACCCTGAAAAATACACAGGTTTTGCCTTCGGTATGGGCGTTGAACGTATCGCCATGCTGAAATACCAAATCAACGACTTGCGTCTGTTCTTTGAAAACGACCTGCGTTTCTTGGAGCAGTTTGATTTGGCTTAAACTACATTTCTATCCAAATAAAAATAGGAGAAAGTCATGGACCTTCTCCTATTTTTTATGTGATTGACAAAATCAATGTGTAATCACCAAGCGTTGTGTGCTGTTGCCTTCAGCATGGTTGATGTTGAGGAAATAGACGCCGTTGCTGTAGTTGGCGAGGTTCAGCTGGACTGACTTGCCGCTGACATTGATGGTTTCGACTAATGCGCCAAGCACGTTGTAGATGTCGATTTGCTGCAGTTCGCTGGTTGCATCAATGCGAACCATGTTGCTGGCAGGATTTGGATAGACATGGCAGCTGTTTTCTGTATTTTCAGCGACAGCCCAAGTGTTTGTCTTGGAAGTAGCAGCCTTTACGGAGGTCATGTCGCCATAAACAGCCTGAACTTCGGTGACATAGAATGTGCCGAATTCACCAGCAAAGGTGTATTCCATATCGGTAATGTTTTCAGCGACCAATTCGCCATTGACGAAAACATTGTAACCAGTAGGATTGCCTTGTTCAGGAGCTTCCCAAGTAAGAACCATGATGTTTTCTTCGCCGGTTTCATCTTCGGTCAGTTCGACATTCATAGGCGCGTAAGGATGTTCAGCATTTTCATACAGGAAGTGGCTGTTGAACACGCTCTTGGCGTTGTAGTCTTCAACCCAAACTGAAACTTCAAGGTCGCTCATTTCTTCAACATGTGTTGATGACATGTCCTGAGTGAATTCAAGATGCTGGTATTCGCCGGCTTCGATTGAAATGGTTGAACCGTTACCATTAGGCAACATCTTCATCATGATGTGGTGGAAGCTTGTTTCACCGTTGCCACCGACATTGTTGTGGGTTTCTTTTTCGTTGACGGTAACGTAAGCCCTCACATTATTCATGTCGATGTATGACATGATGTCGGCTACAATATGGATGGTGTTGCCTTCAACGGTGAAAGCGCCGCGGATTTCAGCGAAAGCAGGTGTGTTGTAGTGAGCATCAAGGGTGGCTTGTGTGGCGGCACCATAACCTTGGTCTTCACCGTCCATGAACACTTGAGGGACAGCACTCACACCATAGTGATTTCTTCTGACGCCGCCTTCTTCAGTGTAGTAAGGGTCTCCGCTGCCAGGCCAATTCATCTGATACTTGGTATAAGTGAATTTGCCAGGATTGTTGTTGCAGAGGTTGAGCATGGCGGTATTGACGCTGACGCATGGTCCGCAGGTCGATGATGAGAAGTGCTCAATCATAGGAATCTTCTGGACTGAACCCAAAGCCACGCCAACGGTCTTTGCCAGCGTGTTGTTGTCTTCGATGTCATCAGAAGTGCCATTGACATTCAGAATGTCGATGGTAAGGCTGTATGAGCCAGGAATCAAAGCGGCCAAGGTTGTGAAATCCAAGGCTGCTGTGCCTAACGAAGGAATATTGACGGAGAAAGTCTCGGTAACAGGTTCGTTTTCATCAATCTGGTAGCTGGCTTCAACAGATGTTACAGGGGTGACACCATAGTTGAAAACCTGCATGCTGACAGGCAGATTGCCAGCGCCAACGAAATCAGGCACATTGATAGCTATTGCGCCAAGGTCAAGGTTTTCGAGGGTGTAGACTTCAATGTCATCGAAATACCAGTTGTTGATGTTGTAGCTGTTGCCATTGAAAAAGATGCAGAACCGCACGTCGGCTTTGCCCATGTCAGGAGTGCTGAGTTCCTGAGAGAAAGAATACTGCGTGCTGTTTGAGAATCCTTGGCTCCAGGCTTCGTTCCAAGTGGTGCCGCCATCTGACGATGTTGCAACGCCAATGGTGTTGGAGCCTGAGTAATTATCAAGGCAGTGCTTGAAGGAAACGATCACGCTTGAAATGCCAGTGAGGTCGATGGCGGGAGAGACGAAACGTGAAGTTCCATTGAACTGGGGATCCCAATAGAGATTCAGCTCGTTGGCGCTGCCACCTGCATTGTTGGAGGTGGAAATCAACCAGTTGCTGGCACCTAAGCCTGCAATTGACCAACCGGCAGGAATGGAGCTGCCATCAAAAGATTCATGCAACAAGGAGTTGCGAGTTTGTGCCATTGTGGCTGTTTGCAACAGCATGGCAAAGACGAAAAGTAAAGATTTTCTCATAGTGATGAAATTTAAGTTGTTTGATAAGTTTTATGGGTGCAAATGTAAGACTTATTTCAAAAGAAGACCTATCTTTGCGGAAAAATTGGAGAAAAAATGAAAATCGCTTTACCAACGAAAAATGATGGCACGATTGACAGCCATTTCGGCCATTGCCAGTTTTATACGATTTGCACGGTTGGTGCTGATGGTCAGCCCGAAAAATTTGAAACCATGGATTCGCCCGTCGGCTGTGGCTGCAAGAGCAATATTGCACCAACTTTGCATAATATAGGTGTCGAGGTCATGCTGGCAGGCAATATGGGCGAAGGTGCCGTGAACGTGTTGAGCCGCAATCAGATAAAAGTCATTCGTGGTTGTTCGGGAAAAGTGGAAGAAGTTGTCAAGGCTTATCTTGACGGCACCCTCGACGACTCAGGCATCACTTGCCACGAACACGAATGTGGCGGCATCACTTTGCCGGAGAATATAGAGATCAAGCTATAAAATGATGCTTGCAATGACCCACTTTTCGGGAATGCCTTCGAAATAATAGACAGGTGCGCCCCAGCGGTCTTTGATTTTCAGCACATTGCCGTCCAAATAATAAAGCGGTTCGCCCCAACGGTCTTTCTGACGTATGGTGTTGCCATCGAAATAAATTAACGGCGAGCCCCAGCAATCCTTTTGGCGCACGGTGTTGCCGTCGAAATAGTAAAGTTGTGCGCCCCAACGGTCCTTCTGACGCACGGTCTGTCCGTCAAGGTAAAAGAGTTTGGCGCCCCAGCGGTCTTTTTGCTGTATGGTCTGTCCGTCGACATAAAACAATTCTTTCCCCCAACGGTCTTTCTGACGTATGGTCTGTGCTGAAATTTCACTTGCTGCCATAATGAATAATAGAAATAGAACAAGAATACGTTTCATTGGTTTGATATTTTCGGCGAAAATAGAAAATTTCCTAATTTTGGGGCGTTATGGAGAATGTTTTTTTAAATATTCACACGCACAATTTCCGAACAGTCAGCGAAATATCCGTTTTTAATCTTGTTCTGGAATCGGCTTGCCCAAACGAAGGCTTGTTCAGTTACGGCATTCATCCTTGGGATTTGGATGACGAAAAGCTTGATACGGAAAATGCCATGCGGATTTTGGAAGAAAAACTACACCATTCAAATGCCGTTGCCTTGGGCGAAGCAGGTTTAGACAGACATCACAAAGCAAGTTTCGACAGGCAGATGGAAGTTTTTGAAAAACAAATCGATTTGTCGGAAAAGTTTTCCAAACCGCTTATCATTCACAATGTGAAATGCAACAACGAGATGATTGCCTTGCGTAAAAAATACAAGCCCAAACAAGCCTGGATTTTGCATGGGTTTAACGGCACCGAGCAGGATGTCAGCCAGTTAGCCGAAAATGGTTTTTGTTTTTCGGTAGGAGAGGCTTTATTGCATGAAGACAGAAAAATCAGGAAATCGATAATGAAAATTCCAATAGACAGATTGTTTTTTGAGACGGATACGGCCGATATTGATGTGGCGGAAATCTATCAGGCTGCGGCTTCGCTTTTAGAAATGCCGATAAATGCGTTGCGCGAAAAAATCTTTGCTAATTTTGCGCATTATTTCAATTATGAAGATGGAAAACTGGCAAGATAGGACGCAATTGCTCATTGGGGAGCAGGGCATCGAAAGGCTGAAAAACAGCCATGTTTTGGTGGTCGGATTAGGTGGCGTTGGCGCATACGCTGCCGAACAGTTGGCGCGTGCCGGCATCGGCAAAATGACCATTGTTGACGGCGATACGGTGAGTGTCACCAACCGAAACAGGCAACTTTTAGCTCTCCAAAGCACTTTTGGCCGCCCGAAAGCCGAGGTGATGGCCGAGCGCATCCGCGACATCAATCCGGAAGTGGAACTGGAGGTCATCAACCAATATATGAAGGACGAGGCCATCATTGAACTGGTTTCCAAACCTTACGATTTCATCGTCGATGCCATCGACACCGTGGCGCCCAAGGTCTTTCTGCTTTACTATGCCAAGCAAAACAACCAGCGCATTGTGAGTTGCATGGGTGCGGGTGGAAAATATCATCCCGAAAAAATCCAAATTGCTGATATTTCGCAATCGAACCATTGCCGTCTGGCATTTTATATTCGCAAACGGTTGCATCGTCTTGGCATTCAGGATGGTATCACCGTGGTATTCTCTCCCGAACCTGTCGATGATTCGGCTATTCTGAAAAATGTGGAAGGCGAACAGAACAAAGTCTCCAACGTCGGCACAATTTCGTTTATGCCTGCGGCCTTTGGCATTTTCTGCGCATCTGTAGTTATTAATGGCCTGCTGGGAAAATAGATTTGACTACGATTTCTTATGACCAAGACGCAATGAATCGCATCTCTACAAACAGACGCACACGTTGCGTCCCTACAAACGCTTGATGATATTCGTGGTTGAAAATCCTTCCACCAAATCAATGGTCAGAACCTTGCCGCCTTTGGCGGTGACGATGTCGTAACCGACGATTTCCTCCGGCTTGTAATCGTTGCCTTTCACCAAAATGTCGGGCTGTACCTGCTTGATTAATTCGTAAGGCGTATCTTCGTCAAAGAAAACGACAACATCAACAAATTGTAACGCCGAAAGTAGCAAAGCCCTTGATTTTTCGTCGTTTATAGGACGGCTTTCGCCTTTCAAACGTTTTACCGACGCATCGGTGTTCAGGCCGATAATGAGTTTGTCGCCCAAATCAGCGGCTTGCGCAAGATATTCCACATGGCCGCGATGCAGAATATCGAAACAGCCATTGGTGAAGACTATGGTTTCACCCGCCGAACGCCATTCGGCAAGTTTTGTCTCCAATGCTTCGCGTGAAAGCAGTTTATTCTTGATTGTTGTCAGCGTTTTCATTTGACTTATTCTTTTGGTCTTCAATCGGTTGGAAAGAGAAATAACGGTTGAAGAAATAACTGAAGAAAACCGAAATGACGGAAATCATGATGTAGGACAACACCGGCATGATGTGGAAGAAATCGACGAAACATTTCAAGCCACCATAAACCAGGAATGTGTTGCACATAGTGACGGCAAAATAACGGAAAAACTGTTTTCCTTGGGTCAGGTTCGATTGTGAAAAAGTGATGTTGCGTTGCAGCCAAAAGCCCGTGACAAAAGTAATGGGCCATTTCAGCACCAAGGTCGCGATGTGAGGCGTAAAGGCCACAAATCCCAAATCCCAGACGTTGCCTCTGAAAATGAAATGATAAATGAGGTAATACAAAATCCAGTCGATGACGAGGTTGAGTCCGCCCATGAATCCGTAACGGAAGAACAGGAGACTGAAATAGCGCTGGAAAGGCGGATAGAAGAAGTCGACAAACTTCCAGATTTTTTCCTGCAAATTCTTTTTCAATCCTGTCGTCATGGTCTTGTAATAAGGTTGCAAATTTAGGAAATATTGCCGATTAAATCCAAATCACATCAAAATTGGCAAGCAAACGGTTGGCTTTTTCGATGTCGTCGGTGAAGCCTAGCACATAGCCACCGCCACCCGAACCTGAGATTTTCACGCCGAAATTGAAATCATGGTTTTGCTCAAAAAGCTGCAAGGTGTTTTCCGTAATCATTGGGCGCAGGAATTGCAGTTGTGCCTTCGTGAGTTGTGCCAAAGAATTGAAAAATGCCTCATTTGCGCCATCAATAAGATGATTGATGCAATCGGTCACATGAGGCACGTAATCCCGTTGAAATGTGCTTAAAAACGCTTCGTCCTGCCTATTTTCCTTGAAATGCTGCACCAATGGCCGCGTGTTGCTCTTGATTTTCGTATCAATCAGGCAAACATGAATGTCCTTTTTCAGAAAACCAGCATCTATGAGTTCGACGCCTTGCGGCGAAATGCGGAAAGGCTGTCCCAAATAGCATTGCAAAGGATCGATGCCCGAACTGCTGCCGTGGAAATAACTCTCCATTTCGCCGAAAATGGTTTTCAGCTGCATCAAGTCATCAATGTGCTGTCTGGCATAACGGTCGTATACGGCAGCCACCAGAGTCCCCGAACTGCCCAAACCATAGCCCGAAGGCACGTTTGAAGCAAGATTCAGACCAAATCTCAAGTCCTTTGACAATGACTCAATGTCAATGTATTTCTTCAAATCGCCTTGTTCGGCCAGATAATCCCTGAACAGACAGATGCTTTCATTCGATTTTTTTGCCCTCGGCATGGTGAGCTTGCCCAATTTCCAGCGGGCCGAAAACTGCTGCAAAGGAACCATCAGGGCTGTGGCATCGAATATCATGGAATATTCGCCAAAAAGGATGACTTTGCTATAATAGAGCGTTCTCATTTGAGTTACAGGTTATGGAATGAAAAAGTTCAAAATCGTTCAAAAGTTAAAAATGAGATTCCCGTCCCCGCCTTCGCGAGGAGGACGGCGGGAATGACGGCCTCAAAAATAACCGTCAAAGAGTCTAAAAGTTAAAATCACCTGTCTTCATCAGATTATTTTCTTTGGTCCGTTGCCAACGCAATCCTTAATCCATTTTGAATCAGTGCAATACCGAACAAGATTTTCATTAATGAAGGTTTCGGCGACATCGGCGTATTGCTTCGGATAAAGCAGATGCACATTAGGGCCGGCATCCAAAGTGAAACACAATGGAATTTGCGTCGTTTCACGGAAACGGCGGATTTCACTAATGATGTTCAAGGTGTTCGGCTTCATCAAAATAAACGATGGAGTCGA
This sequence comes from Candidatus Limimorpha sp., assembly GCF_056203535.1. NCBI lineage: Bacteria > Pseudomonadati > Bacteroidota > Bacteroidia > Bacteroidales > Candidatus Limimorpha > Candidatus Limimorpha sp. Next base: position 20,286 of record NZ_JBADWU010000021.1, read on the forward strand.
GCACATCATCAAGGCGTGCAACTGCATGGCTTCCGATTCGGTGATTTCTATGAAAGTCTCCAAATCGCCATCGTGCAAGGCGGCAAGCAGATTTTCAATGTTGCGGTTGGCCTGGGCATAACGTGCTGCCGCATACGGATTGTTTTCCATCAGCGAATGTCCAGCGCGACTCGACACCGATTTTGCGGCATCACTGACAATGAGAATACTGTCACAATACGTTTTGAATATCGGATTTATCTGATTTTCAAGCGATACGGCATATTCATCGAAACTTGTTGCCAAAGCATCGGTTTTTCCCCACAAGGCCATCATCGGGAACACGGAACGTGAGGCACTGCCCGACGCAATGCGGGCGAGACATGACGCTTTCTGCAAATCGATTTCCGCTTCGCCTTTCAGCATCCTGTCAATGTCCAACAGGCACAAAACCAAAGCACTCATTGAAGAAGCTGACGATGCAATGCCCGATGAATGTGGAAAAGTGTTGCTGCTTTCCATGTTCAGGCTCATTCGGTTAAGCCATGGAAAATCAGCGACATGATCGAGGAGAAATTTCTCAATCTTGGCAGCAAAAGCCTGGTTTTCATTGCCTTCAAAATAAAACCGTAACGAAAAGTTTTCGGCTGCCTCGAATGTGACTGAAGTTTCCGTCCGGCATTGCGAAAGCGTGAAACTGATGGATGGATTTTGCGGCAACTGCACGCCTTTTTTACCCCAATATTTCACCAAGGCAATGTTTGACGGACTTTGCCATTTCACGGTGCCGTGAAAACCCGAAGGAACGTTTGCTTGACCATTCATGCTGCACAAATATAAAAAATGCCGAAACGTGAATTCCGGCATTTACAGTTGTTTTGGATTTGCTAAATTATTGAGCTTCGGCTGGTGTTTCTGCTGGAGCTTCAACGGCTTCTTCCATTGGAAGAACATTTTCAGCAGCAGGAGCTAACGGAGCAGCCACAGGCTTTGCGATTTCGCTTTGGAAAGCATCACCTGATTTCACATTCTTTGGAATGGTAATGCTTGAAATCAAGCAGAGCACCACCAGAATGGCAGCCATAGTCCATGTAGCCTTTTCAAGGAAATCGGTTGTCTGACGAACGCCCATCACTTGGTTTGCGCCACCAAAATTGGAGACCAAACCGCCACCTTTTGAGTTCTGAACCAGAACGATTAATCCTAATAAAACACTGACAATCAGGATTAAAACTACTATTAATGTATACATCGTTTATGAATTAATTGTTTAACTTCCTTAGTTCTTCAATTTGGGCTGCAAAGTAAACACTTTTTTCTGGATATTTCAAGCATAATTTTTCATAGATTGAAATTGCTTTTTCCATATAGCCTTGTTTGGCATAAATCTGGGCCAAAGTCTCGCTCACAATGTTCTCCTGATCGGTGATACTGTTCTGTGCCACAGAGATTGGATTATAGAATTCGGCTTTCGGGCGTGAAATGCTCGGGTTTTCGACAATGAACTTGTCGATGAGTTCTTTTCTGGAGAGTTTTTTCGGTGCCGCCTTTCCCTCTTCTTTCTGTTTCTTTTCCTCTTCCATGGCCTTGAGGCGTGCCGCGATGATGGCTTTCAGTTCGTCGAGCGACTTGCGCTTTTCTTCCAGCAAAGCCATTTCGGCGGAAAGTTCCTCCTGTGTGCCGCTGAGGTCGATTTCGGGAATAATGAACACCTTTTCGCGGATGATGTCACTATCGTTGGCTTCTTCGGCAGGATTGATGGTTTCAACCGCAGTGAAAAACCTCTCCTTTGGCTTGTATTCGTCGGGCAATTGCGGCACTTCAACCGGCGTTTCCAAACGGCGTTTTGCGATGAGCGAAAACAGTCTCAACTTGTCGCGGTTTGGAACGATGCTGGCCGCCAGACGCAGTTGTTGCTCATATTCGCCACTGCTTTCGTTCTGATAGGCAATGGCCAACAATGCCTGTCCGATGGCAAAATAAGGATATTTCTCCGTCAGCGACTTCACATCGTCAACGGCGGATCCTTTCAGTGTCTCGGGTTGATTTATGTATCCTATTAATGTTCTTGCTTCCAATGGGTTATATGTTGTTCAAAATTGTTCAAGAGTCAAAATGAGATTCCCGCCTTCGCGGGAATGACGGCCTCAAAAAAAGGCCGTCTAAAAGTCAAATCGTCCAAATCGTCCAAAAATCCACATTACCAATTCACCAATGCCTTATTGAAAATATCCTCCACGAGTGCCTCGATAATCGTTGCCGAAAGGGTTTCCTGAACGGAATTCAAATCCTGATCGCTAGGATAATCCTCATATCTCGAAAATGTGCTTTCAAAGTCTTTCGTGTCATCGAAACGGTTTGAGAACCTGACTTTTACGGTAATCGTAAGTCGGTTCAAGGCTGCCGTTTGTTCTGTAGTAATGGCAATTGGAGATGTCTGATAATCAGAAATTTCACCTTCAAAAGCGAGGTCACCGCCATCTTCCACCATGTCTAATGGAGTCTGGTTCATGATGGCATCGCGCAAAGCCGTCGTAAATTCATTGCTCAAAGTCGGGCTGACCAATTGCGCATGGTTGGGAAAATATTGCACTGATACGGTTTTGGCCTCAGCCGGAATCGATGCGCCCGAAAAGGAATAAATGCCGCAGCCTTGGCAAACAAATGCCAAAATGATGCAAACGGCAGTTATAAGACTTGATGATTTCATTGTGTCTATTTTCTTGTGTTTTTATTTTATCGTTGTCAGTTGTCAGTTTTTAGTTATCACCCATAACCCGTCACCATTCATCTATCACCTTTAATTAAAAAATAGTCCACCCACGAATCCATTTGGCTGACAGAATTGGGGCGCAATATTATTTTCCGTTCATTATCAAGCAGATAAAATGTAGGTGTGGCAAAGACGTGATATTTTTCCACTATCGGACTGTCCCATTTCTGAAAGTTGCAAACGCTAATGAATGGGAAAATTTCCGTGAAATTGTTGAAAGCGTTTTCATCTTCGTCGAGCGAAACGAAAACGGTTTCAACGCCTTGCGATTTCCATTTTGCGTAAAGATTTGTCAGTTTCAGCAGTTCCTGCGGGCATTGCGGACACCAACTGGCGCCGAAAACCAAAAGCACATATTGGCTTGAGAGTTCCGAAAGTTTCTTCGGCACTTTCGCGTAGTTTGGAGCCACCACAACCGACCTGAAATCGAAATCTGGTGCCTTGTTGCCAATCTTCATTGCGCGATAACTCTCTAATTGTGAGGCAAAATCATTGTCGAGCGTGCAACCATGTTCGTTCAGCAGTTTCAAGGCCAAGTGTTCGGAAGCAGCGAAAAGACTACGTTTTTCCAATAACTTGAACAGATATTCGCTGACGACATTCAGTTTCGTTTCGTCTTTCAACAGATTTTCCACCATGCAATCGATGGAAATATTCATTTCCTCAGATAGTGATTCCAAAGTTTTTCCGCTGTTCTCGATGAGCCAGAAATGATTATCGATGGTTTCTTTCAGCAAGCCGCTTTTTTGCAAACGCTCATCGCAATAATCGATGTTGCGGAAAGCTGTCACGGTTTCAGGAATTTCATCGGTGCGATATTGCGCAATGGCGGGAACCGAACTGACCAGTTTCCGCATGGGCAAATACCAGCCAATGTAATCGTCTGAAGATGTGTTAAGTATCCAGAATTTCTCTTCTTCTCCTTTTAGCTGCGCCTGCTCCCACAAAATGGCTTGCTTCACATCCTTATGCTTTGCAAGAATAGCATTTTCTTCATAGAGCTGTTCCAGAAAATTCCATGCATTCAATGCCTCTTCACGAATCGGATGCTCGGTGGCATATTGCGCAAAGACCTGATTTTGATGGCCATTGACGATTTCGATATTTTCCGTATCAGCAAAGTTTCTGCCTTTTAGTTGCAAATCTTCATTTTCGGCCAAGACGACTAAAAACGTTTGGCAACTTTCCGATGCAAGCATTGCCATGCCACAATCATTTCCGCCAAAAGAAAGGCTGAAAACGCCTTCAGCGTTGGCGGTCGTGCTATTAACAACATAGGTGTCGAAACCGGAAAAACCGACCAAACTGATTTTCTGGCCGGCATAATCCGAAAACACGCCCGTGACGGTGTTTTGTGCAAACATCGTCGACGTGATGAACACGATTATATTGATGAGCAATGCTTTTTTCAAAGGAGTTTCTTTTTATTTATCAAGAATTAGTGAATTAGAGAAACGGACAATGTGCTACTGAAGTTCTGTGCGCAAGCGCACTCTCGAATTTGAGGGGCAAAGCCTTGTGATATCTCGATTCTCTTTTTCCTGCACGAAGTGCCAACTTCAAGTAGGACGGAAAAAACATTCTCTAATTCTCAAATTCTTGACAAGAAAAACATATCAATCCTTAATGCAGCGCACGGAATAACCGTAAGCGCGGTATGGTGAATAGAACTCAGCATGAGCGGCATCGAAATTCAGGCGCGAAGCCTTGGTGCCGTCGACGGTGCTGGTCCAATAGAAACCATTGCTGCCAGGAAGAACGAAAGCGCCATTGTTAGCCTCGGAATAGTGGCGGCCACCGGCGCAAGGCAGTTTGAGCACCGATGTAAAAGCACCGTTCAAATCCATGCTGCTCCAAGTGTCACGCTCGGCAGTCCATTCGGCTTCGGTAGGAACGCGGAAACCTGCCGGGCATGGGTTGTTGATGCCGTTGACACCTTGCCAAAGGTCATCGTTCTGCGTGCTGCGCCAATCGTGAGGGCTGGAGGTTGTCAGAATGAAAAAGCTGTGACCAGGGTTGTCGCCATCGCTCAATGTGGTGGTGCAGAATGAACCTCTGTCCTGATGGCCATCGTTGCCGCGGCCCCATTGGTACAAGTAGCCGTAAGAACTCAAATCATCAATGCTGGTTGCCACTTGCGAAGCACCGAGATTGCGATCCATCCATTCGGCACCTGTGATTGGATTGATGACCGTGGTAACATCACCTGAACCACCAACCCATGAAGGAACGCCATTGACCATTGTCAAGGTTGCGCCATCGCTACCGGCAGGAAAGATAACCCACTGTGAACCATTCCAATACTGCATATCACCAGTATGGTTGCCTGATGGGACATTGCCAGCATACAAAGCGTAAGGAACACTCAGCAATTGGCTTGTGCCCGAAATGGTGTATTTGTTCAAAGGTGCTTCAACGGCAGTTTCCGTCTTCACAAAATAAGGGCCATTGGCCCAATTGATGTTTGCGAAATTGCCAGAAACGACAGTACCTGCACCGATTTCAAGGCTTGCCAAACCATTGTCGTTTGTGGTTGGGGTTTGGGTCTCGACATATACGGCAGTGCCGTTTGCCGAACCTTGCAGGATGCTGATTTGCATTCCGATTTGCGTATTGACGACCAATTCATTTGCACTATTGCGAACGACGGCCTGATAGCTCATTTTCTGAGGTGCCTGAGCAAAAACCTGCATTGCCACGAGGACAAGTGCCAAAACTGATAGTATTCTTTTCATATTGACTTATCTTTTAATGATTTTAAATGTTTTCACTGTTTTGTTTCCTTGGTTGACTTTCACGAAATAAGTCGCTGAAACCAAACCTTGCATATCGATATTCGTTTGATTTTCAGTGATTTTTCCTGATTTCAGAAGTCTTCCGTTCATGTCGAACAACTGATATGACAAATCAGAATTTTCATCCGATGATGTCAGGTAGAGATAATCCGTTGAAGGATTTGGGTAGACCGACAGATTGATGTTTTCAGCGTTTTCCGATACCGACAGCACCGAAATTTCGTAAGGTTGCTGCACGCCTTGCGTCACGGAGCCATTCGATCCTGCATTGGCGGAAAAAACCGTTTGGCCGACGGAAAAACTCACGGAGCCTCCATCGCCTGCGGCATTGCCACCTGCGGCGTTCACGCTGACTTGTGCACGCAATCCGAACGACACAAGCAACATAGCAAGCAAAACGCTAATTTTCAAATGTTTAAATAGCATTTATCCTCCTTTTTTATGTTTGTTTACACTTGAATAGTTTTCAGTAATGATTTGCAAAATTGTTCAAAAAAGTTCAAAAGTCCAAAATCTTTCTACTTTCCCACTTCAAACCTTTTCCACTTTTCACTTTAAAACTTTCCACTTTAAAACTTTCCACTTTGATTCGCCGTTTCGATATGTTCAACGAGCTAACCAACTCCTAATTCCTTACTCCCAACTCCTAATTAAGATTCAATTTGATATTCCTTAATCTTTCTGTAAAGCGTGCGTTCGCTGATGCCCAATTCTTTGGCAGCTTCCTTGCGATGACCTTTGTATTTATCCAAAGCCTTGATAATCATATCTTTTTCATTCTGAATCAAGGAAAGGTTATCGGGTTTGGACGGTGCAGGTTCCTCGGTGGAAAGAATTTCCGTAAATTCCTGTTCGACATCTTCCGGTTTCCTTTTCTCAACCTGTGTCACGACGGTTCCCGTCTCGCTAACGTAAGCCACCGGCGAAGCAGGAACATAACTCTGTTCCGGCTGATGGCCATTCATCAAATTGTTGACGGTGTTGCGCAATTCGGTGATGTCCTTTTTCATGTCGAAAAGCACACGGTAAAGAATGTCGCGCTCCGACAGGCCTTCCGTCGATTCGTCTCTTGGAAGCAAAACCAAAGATGTGGAAATCCTGTTAGGCAGGTATTTTTCCAAAATCTCAGGCGTGATGACACGTTCCTTTTCGATGATGGAAATCTGGTCGGTGATGTTTTTCAACTGACGGATGTTTCCATCCCAACGGTATGATTCCAACATCTTTACTGCCTCTGGCGACAGGGAAACGGCTGTGCTGTGGCTCTTTTCGGCAAAATCGGAAGCGAACTTGCGGAACAGCAGGTAAATGTCGCTCTTGCGCTCGCGCAATGCAGGAATGTGAATCGGAATCGTGTTCAGACGGTAATACAAATCCTCGCGGAACTTGCCCTTTTCGATGGCTTCGGGCAAGTTGACATTAGTGGCGGCCACCACGCGAACATCGGTTTTCATCACCTTTGAGCCGCCGACTTTGATGTATTCGCCGTTTTCAAGCACACGGAGCAGACGCGCCTGGGTCGAAAGCGGCAATTCGCCGACTTCATCCAAAAACAAAGTGCCTTTGTCGGCAATTTCAAAGTAACCTTTGCGGTCGGCGACGGCACCGGTGAAGGAGCCTTTTTCGTGACCGAAAAGTTCCGAATCGATGGTGCCTTCCGGAATAGCGCCGCAGTTGACGGCAAAATATTGTCCGTGCTTGCGGGCGCTGTTCTGGTGAATGATTTTCGGGAATACATCCTTGCCCGTACCGCTCTCGCCCGTAATGAGTACGGTGAGGTCGGTCATGGCAACCTGTGTGGCAATCTCAATGGCATGATTCAGTTGCGGATCGTTGCCGATGATGCCGAAGTTTCTTTTAATCGATTGTACGTCCATATCAGTTTTTGGTTATTGGTTCTTATCTCAAGACAGCATTCAATTGTTGTTCAAGTGCGCTTTGAATCTTGCTCATGGTCTTTTCTATCACCTTATCAGTCAAGGTGGTGGAAGTCGACATCAGGACAAAGCTCATGGCATATTGTTTCTTGCCTTCCGGAATCTTTTCGCCTTCGTAAACATCGAAGAGGCTCATCGATTGCAGTATCTTGTTTTCGGCCTTCATGGCGACTTTCTTCACTTCATCGAAATTGACATTCTTGTCGAAAATCATGGCGAGGTCGCGGCGGACTGATGGGAATTTTGGCAGTGCGACAAACTGAATTTCAGCAGCCTTGGCAATACTTTGCAGCATCAGCGTCCAATTGAAGGTGGCATAGAAGACATCTTTCTTCACATCGAATTGTTTCAAGGTCTTCTTGCTAAGTTTTCCGAAGGTGACAATTTCTTGACCATCAATCATGTAAACGGTTGAATAATCGAAATGAGGCAACGTGCCTTCCTTGGCTTCGATGGCGTTGAGGTCGAATTTCATGTGCTGGAGAACGCTCATCACATATTGTTTCAAATCGAAGAAATCGACAGCCTTGGCCTGATTGCTCCACAGTTCCTCCTGTTTGTTGCCCGTGAGGAAAAGGTCGAGGCAATAATGCTCGCTGTAAGGCGTGAGCGTGTGCTGCATATCCTGAACAGCCTTGGAATCAAAGAAATAGACATTACCGAACTCGAAGAATTTCATGTCGTTCATCTTGCGATTCTGGTTGAAAGCGATGGATTCGAGGCCGCCCCACATCAGGGTTTGGCGCAACACATTGAGGTCGCTGCTCAATGGGTTCAGAATCTTCACGTTCTTGTCTTCGTCGAAAGCCTCGAAAGCGGTGCTGTAAGCGGCTTTGGTCAGCGAGTTGTTCATGATTTCGTAGAAACCATTGGCCACCAGCATATCAGAAATCTTCTGCTGCAACTTGTTGGCATCAGGCTTGTTGGTGCGGCTGATGGAGGCATTGATGCGGGTCGGAATGGCGATGTTGTCGTAGCCGTAGATGCGCAGGATTTCCTCGACCACATCGGCCGGGCGGGTCACATCTACCTTGCAGGTGGGAACATTGATGACAACGTGCTCATCATTCTGTTCAACAACCTCACATTCAAGGCTCTTCAAGATGTTGACGGCTTGCGTCTTGTCGATTTCCTGACCGGCAACCTTGTTCAGATAAGCAAATTTCAAATCGACTTGTGCAGGCTTGAAATCACCGTTTTTCACATCCTTGATTTCGGATGAAATGGTTCCGCCAGCCAATTCCTTAATCAGCATAGCAGCGCGTTTCAGGGCGAAAATGGTGATGTTCGGGTCGGCACCGCGTTCATAACGGAAAGATGCATCGGTCTGAAGGCCATGGTATTTAGCCGTTTTACGGATGGATGTCGGGTTGAAGTAAGCACTTTCCAAGAAGACGTTGGTGGTTTCCATCGTGACACCCGATTTTTCGCCGCCGAACACACCAGCGATGCACATGGGTTCCTCGGCATTGCAAATCATCAGGTTCGTATCGGTGAGTTTGCGCTCAATGCCGTCCAAAGTGACGAAAGGCGTATCTTTCGGCATACATTTCACGACGATTTTCTTGCCAGCGACTTTGTCGGCATCGAAAGCGTGCATCGGCTGTCCGACTTCCATCAAAACGTAGTTGGTGATATCGACAATGTTGTTGATGCTGCGGATGCCAACGGCAGCAAGGCGGTTTTTCAGCCAAGCCGGCGATTCGGCAACCTTCACGCCGCTGATGGTCAAGCCTGAATAACGCGGGCAAGCAGCCGTGTTTTCAACCTCGACTTCAATATTGTTATTGTTGTTTTCAACCTTGAAATCATCAACTGAAGGGATGACAAGGTGATATTGCGTAGTCTTTTCGCGTTGGTTGAGGGCAGCCACGAGGTCGCGGGCCGAACCAATGTGTGAGGTGGCATCGGAACGGTTGGCGGTGAGGCCGATTTCGATGGTATAATCCTGTTCGACAGGGAAATAGAAAGCGGCTGGCTTGCCAACTTCATAATCATCAGGCAGCACCATGATGCCATCGTGCGAACTGCCAAGCTGCAATTCGTCTTCGGCGCAAATCATGCCTTCGGAGACTTCGCCACGGATTTTGCCTTTCTTGATGGTGAAGCTCTCGTCACCTTTCCAAAGTTCACAGCCGATGGTTGCCACTAAAACTTTCTGTCCGGCAGCCACATTAGGCGCACCGCACACGATGTGCAGCGGTTCGTCGCCGCCACAATCGACTGTGGTGATGTGCAAATGGTCGGAATTGGGATGCTCAACGCAAGTGAGCACCTTGCCCACCACGACGCCTTTCAGCGAACCCTTGACGGATTCGAACGGGGTGAGGTCTTCAACTTCCAAGCCTGTTGATGTCAGCACTTCGCTGACCTTTTCTGCCGAATATTCGCAATTGATGTACTGTTTCAGCCAGTTATAAGAAATTTTCATTGTATTATGTTTTAATTATTTGCTTTTCTACAAAATGGCAAAAATACGAAATTCTGCCAAAATGTCACCTTTTTTGGAAAAATAATGTCTACGGGAACACAAATCACCATTAATCAGCCATTAATGTTTTGCTTCGCATGACACGCAGCGAAGTGTTAAGTCTATCTCGCTTTATCATAAAACCATGCTCATACGGCGAAGCGTCATGCCTGCGCAGGCAGGCATCCCCTGAGCTTATTGGAACGCCCACATGGGAATGCCCTCTCGAAAACAAATTATTGATTCACAATTCCATTACGATACTACCACACTGTCTTGATTAATGATTCATTCGTGGAATTTCACATTTACCCCAAGTTATTCCTTCACGAATTTTCCACTCACAATCTCATTTTCAGCGTTATAGATTCGATAGGCATAAATGCCGGATGGCAAAGATGACACGCCCACACTGAGCACATTGCCCTCGCCACGGATGATGCGGCTCATGACCGTGCGCCCCATGGCATCGCTGATGCTGATGCGGTGTTCCTTGCCTGTCGGCAGACCTGAAATGTCGAAATGAATTTCATCGCTGGCTGGATTAGGAAAAGCCAAGGCTTCTAATTGCTCCTTGGGTATTTTGCTCACGCCACAAGGTATCGGGTTGAAATCCTCTCTGGAAAACCTCCTGACGCGAATGTGTTCCGGACCACCATGAAGGACATGTCTCTGCGTAAGAACAATACAACCTTGGTCAGACATGGGAAGAACCGCCACTGAAATTTTTTTCATTTCATCTGGAAAAGTAATTTTGCCCAAAATCTCCAAATCCACATTTGTCATATATATTTCCGGATAAAATGGGTCATAATACATTCCCGGACCGCAATTCCCTAAGAAATAGATTGTGCTATCGTTACAATAGGCCATGTTGTTACTACAGTAGCCTGAATACATAATCGTGTCTTTCTTGTTAATCTCAACCTTCTGAAGTATGTTGCCTTCCAAGTCGACTTTAGCAACAAAAAGATTCATTTGATTGCTATGCGGATTATCACAACAACAGCTGCCTGTCAACAGCAACACGCTGTCGTTAAGCCAGTGATCAGAATAATACTGCATTACGCCCCAATTGTTCACTATGATGTTGTAATCATATACGAAATGAAAATTGTTGTCGAAATGGTCCAGACTTGAAACATTTCCATGTTTTCCACCTCCCGCAAGGACAATGTATCTATCACCTTTTGGAGATTTCAAAAGTTGCTGGGTCATCATGGTATGCAGCCAGTTTTCCGGATCAGGATAATCAGAATAACAGAGCCTGTATGCAAGACATTCGCCATCTTCGTCGAACCGCCAGAAAGAGCCTCTGAAATCCCATATCTTAGAGTCCAATTCTTTTTTTTGGGTGATGAAAGCCAAGACCGAACCGTCGTCATCAAGTATCATCTGACTGTAAGGAACAGCCCAATAGCCGGAATCCAAAGGATAAAGACGCTCAGTCAGTACATCCAAATTGTTGTCGAATACCATGACTAAGACAGAGTCAGTTGAAGATGCAATGTCTGTTGACGAGCCGGTCGCAAAGTATTTTCCATTAGGCAAAGCCAAGACATTAAGCAGGCAATACGAGCGGCCCGCACTGCCGTATGTACGGCTTTCGTAAGTTCCGTCTTCATGGAAACGCATGACCCAAGCATCCGAATTGTCCTTGCCAACAAACAAGCAGTTCTCCTCGCCATCCTTGCAGCCTTGAAGAAGATTGGCTCCTGGACATTCAAGGCTCACATCCCACTGCTGGGCAAAAAGAGAAAAACTTCCTAAAAGTAATAATGCAATTGCAACAAATCGTTTCATGGCTCAAATGTTTTTATTTTGGGGCAAATATAGTGAATTTTGGAAAAAGCAAGAATTTAGGCGGAGTTTTTTTTCGTTCAGCCAGCATTTCAATGAAACAGGCTTTCACTTTTTATGAAGAAAAATGTGATTTGCTTGACTAAAAGTTCGGAGTGAAATCGTTACAAAGTTCGGAGTGAAATCGTCAAAAAGTTCGGAATTTTGTTTTTCAATTGAAAAAACCTCGTAATTTTGCATAAATACAGTGTCTTCACAAGAAGGCTGGTTATTTAACGGTAATGATAAAATAACACTATGGATTTCAAACAATTAGCACAACGTTACAAGCACGAACTGCTCGATAAAGTGGTTCCATTTTGGCTTGAAAAATCGCAGGACAAGGAGTTTGGCGGCTATTTCACCTGCCTCAACCGCGATGGTTCTGTTTTTGATACTGATAAATTCGTTTGGCTGCAAGGCCGCGAAGTCTGGATGTTTTCCGTCCTTTACAATAAAGTGGAAAAACGTCAGGAGTGGCTGGATTGCGCCATTCAGGGGGCTGAGTTTCTGAAGAAATATGGTCACGATGGCCATTACAACTGGTATTTTGCCCTCGACCGCCAAGGCAACCCGTTGGTTGAGCCTTACAACATTTTCTCCTACACCTTTGCGGTTTTGGCTTTTGGCCAACTGAGTATCGCCACGGGCAACAAGGAATATGCCGACATCGCCAAAAAGACTTTCGACATCGTGCTTTCAAAAGTCGATAACCCGAAAGGAAAATGGAACAAGACCGTGCCGGGCACCCGTCCGATGAAGAGTTTCGACCTGCCGATGATTCTCTGCAACGTGGCCTTGGAAATTGAGTCGCTGCTTGAACCTGAGTTCCTTCAAAAGACCATCGACACCTGTCTGCACGAGGTTTTGGATGTCTTCTATCGCCCCGAATTGGGACTCATCGTCGAGCATGTCGGCGTTGATGGCGAACTGATGGACAACTTCAATGGCCGTCTGCTCAATCCGGGCCACGCCATCGAAGCGATGTGGTTCATCATGGATTTAGGCGTGCGCCTGAACCGTAAGGATTTGATTGAAAAGGCTGTGAAAATCGCCCTCAGCGAAGTGAATTACGGCTGGGACAAGGAAAACGGCGGCATCTTTTATTTCCTCGACAGAAAAGGCTATCCGCCCGAGAAATTAGAATGGGATCAGAAACTGTGGTGGGTGCATATCGAAACCCTCATCACGATGCTGAAAGGCTATCAACTGACTGGAAATCAAGAATGTTTGGATTGGTTTGAAAAGGTCAACGATTATGTCTGGACGCATTTCACCGACCCTGAATATCCCGAATGGTACGGCTATCTGAACCGCCAGGGCGAGGTGCTGCTGCCTTTGAAAGGCGGCAAATGGAAAGGCTGTTTCCATGTGCCGAGAGGCCTGTTCCAATGCTGGCAGATACTGGAAAAATTGTCATAAACCCAACTATAATTTGTAGAGACGTTTTGCAAAACGTCTCTACAAATGTTTTTTATTCAAGTCCTGTTCTTCTTTTTATCGCTTCAATATTCTCGTAATCAATCACATAGAGCTTACCGCTTTTCGTGGTGATGAGCGCGTGATTGTCGCGTTGTGCGCTGAATAAATAGTATATGTGTTCCGTTCCGCGCTTGCACCAACCGCCGTAAGTCATTTGTCGGTTGGAAAGTTTTTTTCTTTCGCTTTTCTTATCATTCAGGCCATAGACCCTTTCAGCATTTGTGCCAGAGTTCATTAGTTTACCTCTGCCACGGCCATAAAGCTGGTCGTCGGCTTTTTCGATGCTGACGATTTCGGACAAAGGCAACAAAATTGATCCAATCATATAATTGAAATACAAGTTGTCATCATCAATGGCAAGGTTTCTGGCTATACATTTGCTGCTGCTGACGAAGGAAAGCGGGATAGTAATCATCAAAGCGATAGCTGCTGAACCACCCCACAACGATGCCTTGTCGTAAACAATAACGAAGATTATTGCCGCAAGGCAAATGACGAGCATACAAATGTACATAACAAACAGCCTTCTCCATTTTACCGATTCAAAATCCTGTAATATTTCCATAGGTAGTAATTTTTGAAGTAAAAGTAAATTTATTGAAAATCAAATAAGTCCTGCTTTCCGTTTTATCGCTTCAGCATTCTCGTAATCAACTACATAGAGTTTTCCGTCTTTTGTAGTGATAAGCGCGTGATTGTCGCGTTGTGCGCTGAATAAGTAATACTTGTGTTCCGTTCCGCGCTTGCACCAGCCGGCGTAGGCGAGTTTTTTGTCGAAACGGCTTTTGCTTTCGTCTTTCGCCTGACCATAGATTTTTCTTGCTTCTCCGTTGGGATCCGCCAACTTGTCCTTGTTGCGTCCGTAAAGTTGGTCATCAGCTTTTCCTATGCTGGCAATTTCCGCCAAAGGCAACAATGTGGTTCCAAGCATACGTTTGAATATCAAGTTGTTGTCGTCAATGGCAAGATATCTTGCTGTGGTTTTGCTGCTGAAAATAAGAGAAGAGACTCCAAGAATCGTAAAGATTTCCATGTTAAAAAGCAGTCCAAACTCCATCTCATTGCTGTATTTTTCTAATAGAATCGAACCTGCAACGAGAATCAAAAAAACAATGATTTCAACAGTAAGAATCTTTTTCCATTTCGGTGATTCAAGATTCTGTAATATTTCCATTTCCATAGCGATGAATTTTTTGCAAAGTTAAGAAAACTTTTTTGTTTATTTTTGCCTCATAAACAGATAAAAATGTACAAGATACTTTTCGTTTGTCACGGTAACATTTGCCGCAGTCCGATGGCGGAATTTGTGATGAAAAAAATGGTGAAAGACGCTGGCCGTGAAGCGCAGTTCGAGATTGCTTCAGCCGCCACTTCAACCGAGGAAATCGGCAATCCCGTCTATCCTCCGGCACGCCGCATACTTGCCGAACACGGCATAGGTTGCGCAGGCAAAACGGCTCGCCAGATGACGCGGCAGGATTATGATTATTTCGACCAAATCATTGCCATGGACCGCAATAACCTTCGCAACTTGAAACGCATGTTTGGCGAAGATACCCAGCACAAAATCAGCCTTTTGATGGATTATACGCACCGCCCGGGCGATGTGGCCGACCCTTGGTACACGGGCGATTTTGAGACCACATGGCGCAATGTTTGGGATGGCTGCGAAGGGCTGCTGAAAAATGTTATGAAATCTTAATCAAGGCTTCAGCAGATTGATAGGCACGACAAACACGCCGTCTTTTCTTCGGTAGGAAGGCCCGACGGCGGTAAGCACCATTAAAAATGAAGGTGCGTTTTCATCGCTTTTTTCAACGATTTTCTTTCGGAGCGTTTTCAGTGAGGCGGCACCTTCTTCAATCAGTTTTTCACCGCCAATCTTGATTTCTACAGCTCCCCAACGTCCATCTTCCAAATGGACTACAGCATCACATTCTAAACCTGCATTGTCGCGGTAATGGCGCACTTCACCGTGTAGTGTGGCGGCATAAACAGATAAGTCTCTCACGGCAAAATCTTCAAAGAAAAGTCCGAAACTGTTGAGGTCGCGTTTCAGGTCATCGGGGCCTATCGACATGGCTCGGCAGGCAATCGAAGTGTCAACGAAATGTCGTGTTGGAGTTGTCCTTATCGAAGTCTTCGATCTGATATTTGGATTCCAGGCTTGAAGGTCATCGATGATGAAAATGTCGCGCAAGGCTTCCATATAATCATCGAAAGTCTTGGGGTCCATCGACCTTTCGTTGCTTTGCTTGACATCCTCTATGATGGTTGAGGCGGCGGCTTCTGTAGAAATGTGGCGGGCATAACTGCGCAAAATCATCCGCATCACTTCAGGATTTTTGTTGCGGAAACGCTCGTTGTCGCTGTCCTCAAAAAGGAACAGACCGTTATAATAGTTTTTCGTGATTTCCAAAGCGATTTCCTTGTCGGCTAAAACGGAAATAGGCCAGCCGCCACGGCACATCAAAAAAGCCACGTCATCGATGGTAAACGACTCGTTTCCATTGATTTTGATGTCGCTTGCTCCGTCGAATAGTTCTGCCAGCGACACAATGCCTTCCGATTCGTTTGACTCAAAAAGCGACATTGTCTTCATTTTCATGGGCGTAATGCGTCCTGCTCCTGAATGATGGACTTCGGTTTTGTCGGCAGGTGTGGAGCTGCCTGTCAGAATGAATTTTCCAAACTCATAATTAAAATCCAAATTGTCTTTCACCTGATTCCACAAATCGGGGACAGTTTGCCATTCGTCTATCAGTCGGGGAGTTTCGCCTTCCAAAACCGCCTTCGGATTCAGCCTTGCCAGTTCGATAGCCTGTTTCGTGTTCAGCTTCACAAAACTTTTCTGATAGCGTAGGCAAGTCGTCGTCTTTCCGCAAAATTTCGGTCCAGCCACCAAAACCGCCCCCGAAGTGCGCAATTTCAGTGCAATTTCTTTCTCAACAAGTCTTTCGTAATACATCTATCTTGAGGTTTTTACGCTGCAAAAATACAAAATTCCCAAGATTTTCAATACAAAATTCCCATAATTTTCAACTTTTAATTCCCAAGATTTTCAATTTTTGGGAAAATTACAGTTGAATTTTCAGCTCGTTTTGCCGTTGATACATCTACAGCTGTGTAAGGTTCATTCTTTTTCTAGTTCTTCCAATACTTGCGAAAGGACGTTTTCAACTTTATCGGTCATTATAGTCTTGCGAATGACATCAATGAGAAGATAGATAGTTATCGTAATTGGAATGATTACCATTAAAACATAAAAGACAGTAAAAATCATCTGTTCGTCTGGTAGCGATTTTGAGCCAATATAAATAAAAGAAACTATGGCAGTAATTGGAATACATAAAAACACAATTGCCGCGCTGATTCTTGTAATCTTATTGTATTTCAGTGCTCTTTTAATGCGGATGGTGTTCCGCATAAGATTGCGATTGGCTGATTTCAGTTCATTTGTGGTCTGATAAATACAATAGTATAAGGTGTCGCAAAAGATTCCTAATACTAATCCGATAATACCAAGTAAAATGAAAAAAATAATTGGCGTGATAATCATTTTGGCTATAAGCCGTCTTTGAATTTTTACAATTCTCTTTTGTGTCATTTCGCTGATGGCTTCATCGCTGACGATTTCTTCCTTGTCGAGTTTCTGGTTGAGGAGCGCCATCTGTTCGCGCATTTCTTCTAATTCGTTGTGTTCCATAGCTTTGTTTTTTATTGTTCGTCTGACATGTTTTTGAGCTGTTCCTTAATCCTGACCAATTTCACGGAAACGTTTTTCGTTGAGATGCCGATAATCTGCCCGATTTCTTCGTAACTCATGTTTTCAAGCCACAGCAGCACAATGGCGCGGTCGACCATGCCGAGGCGGTTGATCCGGCTGTAAAGCTGCTGGATTTGTTTCGTGTCGCTGTCGGTGTCGGTGAAAAGGTTGATTTCCATCGAGAGCGGTATGGTTTCCGATTTCTTTTTCTTCCGCTCGGCCGAGATGCAGGTGTTGAGCGTCACGCGCCACACCCAGCTCCGCACGTCACATTCGCCACGGAACGAGTCGAAGCCATTCCACAAGTTGATGAGCGTTTCCTGAAACAGGTCGCTGACTTCGTCCTGGTCTTTCGAGAACATATAGCACACGGTGTAAATCGTGTTCTTGTTCCCTTTGACCATTTGCGCGAAATCCTTTTCTTTTTGCTTTTTGTTTTCCATGATTGGTGAATTAAAGAACAACCCTTAGACGCAAAATCCGCCGTAAAACTACAAAAAAAGTGAGATTTTTTGCCATTAGCTTTTAGCCATTAGCCATTAACTTTGCACAAACGCAGCTAAAAGCTATAAGGAATATCGCCAACTCGCCAAATGAAAAACCGCCGATTCGCCAAATGGATTTTTTAAAGCATTGAAATGCAAACAAATAACGCTCGCACCTAAATCAAAGATGCAAGCGTTATCAAAAGCCAATATTTTGAATTAATGTATCTGTTAGCTAATGGCTAAAGGTTAATAGCTAACAGCTCCATTTACTCAATCCAATAAACATAATTTTCCTTGCGCGGGCGGGCTTCGGGTTCGTCGCCGTTGGTGTAGCCGAGAATGCAGTTGCCGATGCCGACAAAATTGCCTTCAATGCCCAAATTGGCGAGGATGGCCTTGCCTTCTTCTGTCTCGAAGACTTCCTTGGCGCGGTGAATCCAGCAGGAGCCTAAGCCTTTGGCGTGGGCTGCGTTGAGCAGGTTGCCCATGACCAGACTGCCGTCTTCCTTCCAAGTCATGGCAGCGGTGCTGTCGGCCAAAACGACCAACACGACAGGAGCGCCATAGAACGGGTCGCTGTCGCTACCCATGACGGCGGCGTTGAGGCGGCTCAGCTGGTCGCGCATTTCGCGGTTGGTGACGGCAATGATGATTGGGCTTTGGCGGTTCATGCCCGTAGGGGCGTAAGTGCCGGCCTGGCAAATTTCTTCAATCACCTCGCGTGGAGGCATTTCTTCGGTGTAGCTGCGCACGCTGCGGCGCGTCAGCAAGTCGTCCATTGTAGTATTCATTGTGATTGGTGTTGTGTTTGTTTCGGTTGCTTCCGATTCTTCCGTCTTGTTACAGCACGACGGCAAAGCGATGATGGCGAGTGCCAAAGCGATGATAAGTGAATGTGTTTTCATAGTAAATGTGATTATTAACGGGGCAAAAATATGAATTATTCTTTTCGATTGAGCGGAACTCCCGTCAGAAATTTATGAAAAGAAAGGCGAGAAGAACTCCTTACATCTTGAATCAATATAAGCAATCTTCAACTTGTATAGTGAATGTGGAATTTTTTATGTAAGTTTGCAGCGTAATAAAGAAGATAATCATGACAGCAATAGAAATGAAGTATTCCTTATTTAAGGAAATTGATGCCATCGATGACGAGTCGATGTTAGCCCAATTGACAGCTTTCATCAAAAGCCTGCTGATGGATTCCAAGAAAGAAACCGTTCAGGAAGTGGACAAAGATGGAATTCCGGAGTTCATTCGCAACATGAGTGTCAGTACAGGCATGACTGGTGATGAAGATGTGAAGGAACTCATGTACAAACATTGGGAGGAAAAGCATGGATAAGCTGTTCCTTGATGCAAATGTCGTTATAGATTTCCTTTGTGAGCGTAGCGACAATTTCTATAAACCCGCAGCCTGGCTAATGGTCAAGGGCTACAATAAGGAAGTCAATCTATGTTGCTCAACGCTAACACTTGCAACCGCAAGTTACCTTATGGAAAGGAGCAAAATAGACCATACTGAAGTGCTCAGAAAAATATCCGATATGATCAGCATTTGCGAGTTGGCAAATGTCGACAGGAATGTCGTTACTCAGGCTTTGTCTTCCGAATTTTTGGATTTTGAAGATGCCATGCAATATTTTTCTGCAAAGGAATGGGGCGCAGACATGATTATCACACGGAACAAGAAGGATTTCAAGAATTCACATATTCCGGTTTACGAACCAATGGAATATTTGGCGATTTTTGACCGTAAATCCGTATAGCACAGACATGCGTCTTGTCGGAAACCCATAAGAGACGCGATGAATCGCGTCTCAAATTCGTTGCGTCCTGAAATGAGAACCAATCAAAATCATTTCTTACGGATTAAGGAAGCCAACATTAATAGGAAACTATAAGAAATTTTGAAAGATTTCTCGGTGCAGCCGAATCCAAATAAATGATTTTGTCTTACTTTTGCACCTCGTATTAACTTTTTAGACTTATGACAAATCCAGTTGAAGAAAACGGAACAGAAAAGAAATCGCTGAATTTCATTGAAGCGATGGTTGAAGAAGACCTCAGAAACGGCAAGAACGGCGGACGCGTACAGACCCGCTTTCCCCCAGAGCCTAACGGTTATCTTCACATCGGTCATGCCAAGGCTATCTGCCTCGACTTCGGCATTGCTGCCAAACACGGCGGCGTGTGCAATTTGCGCTTCGACGACACCAACCCTACCAAGGAAAACATGGAGTATGTCGATGCCATCAAAGAGGATATTCAATGGCTTGGCTACCAGTGGGGTAACGAATACTATGCTTCCGATTATTTTCAGCAACTCTGGGATTTCGCCATCAGATTGATTAAGGAAGGAAAGGCCTATATCGACGAACAGAGTTCGGAAGAGATTGCGGCACAAAAAGGCACGCCTACACAGCCTGGCACCGAAAGCCCTTACCGCAACCGCCCTGTTGAAGAGTCTCTGGACCTGTTCAACAAAAT
The DNA here is from genome assembly GCF_056203535.1 of Candidatus Limimorpha sp. Classification (NCBI taxonomy): domain Bacteria; kingdom Pseudomonadati; phylum Bacteroidota; class Bacteroidia; order Bacteroidales; genus Candidatus Limimorpha; species Candidatus Limimorpha sp. The sequence goes on from NZ_JBADWU010000021.1 coordinate 40,305, forward strand.
GAATAACGGTGAGATTGAAGAAGGCAAGATGGTGTTGCGTGCCAAAATCGACATGGCCAACCCGAACATGCACTTCCGCGATCCTATCATCTACCGTGTTGTGAAAACGCCACATCACCGCACAGGCACCAAGTGGAACGCTTACCCGATGTACGACTTCGCCCACGGACAAAGCGACTTCTTCGAAGGCGTCACCCACTCGCTCTGCACTTTGGAATTTGTGGTTCACCGCCCGTTGTACGATTATTTCGTTGATGAACTGAAAGAAGGCAAGGATTTGGATGACAACCGTCCACGCCAGACCGAGTTTAACAAACTGAATCTCAATTATATTCTGTTGAGCAAACGCAATTTGCTCGTCTTGGTCAACGAGGGTTTGGTCAGCGGTTGGGATGACCCGCGCATGCCCACGATTTGCGGTTTCCGCCGCCGTGGCTACACGCCATCGGCCATTCACAAGTTCATCGACAAGATTGGCTACACCACTTACGATGCTTTGAACGATTTCGCCTTGATGGAAAGCGCCATCCGCGAAGACCTCAACGCAACGGCAACCCGCGTGGCTGCAGTCGTCAATCCGGTGAAACTGATTATCACTAACTATCCTGAAGGTCAGGTCGAGGAAATGGAAGCCATCAACAATCCTGAGGACGAAACCGCCGGCAGCCACAAGATTGAGTTCAGCCGCGAGCTTTGGATTGAAAAGGAAGACTTCATGGAAGATGCTCCGAAGAAATATTTCCGCATGACCCCTGGCAACGAAGTCCGTCTGAAGAACGCCTACATCGTGAAATGCACAGGTTGCAAGAAAGACGAAAACGGCGAAGTCGTCGAAGTCTATGCTGAATGTGATCCCGAATCGAGAAGCGGTCTGCCAGGCGCCAACCGCAAGGTGAAAGGCACCATCCACTGGGTCAGCTGCAACCATTGTCTGGAAGCCGAAGTGCGCATGTACGACCGTCTTTGGAAGGTTGAAAATCCGCGCGACGAACTCGCACGCTTGCAGGACAGCGGCCTCACACCACTCGAAGCGATGAAGGAAATGATGAATCCAAATTCTTTGGAAATCCGTCCAGTGTGCTATGTGGAGAAATATCTCGCCGATGTCAAGCCACTCGACCATTTCCAGTTCCAGAGAATCGGCTACTTCACCGTCGACAAGGACAGCACAGCCGATCATCTTGTGTTCAACAAGACCGTTGGTCTGAAAGACACTTGGGCAAAGGCACAATAATCAGCTAATTACCAATTTCAGCGATGACTTCCCTGTCATTAGGGGAGTCATCGTTTTTGTATGAGGAAAAAAAATTCGTTTTTTTCCTTGCGCTATTAGAAAAAATAGTATTTTTGCAGCCGATTTCAGTGCCCAATGGTGTAATGGCAGCACTCCTGACTCTGGATCAGTCAGTCTAGGTTCGAATCCTGGTTGGGCAACAAAACGACCGCTGTAACTTGAGTTGCAGCGGTTTTTTTGTTTGGATTTTCATCACTTCCACTCCGTTGCAGTCCTCATAGCCAGCATGATGGCTTCGCCTACCAAAGCCATGTCGGCTAACAGATAATGGCTTTTGCCTTGGCTGTGCCATGTCGTACCGGCTATCTCGCCCGTTTTCAACATGCTTTTCCGCAAGTCCCAGTCTTCGAAAAAGGTGACGCTTCCAACTCCAAAGGCCGTCCCCGTAGGATTAAGGTTGCAGATGATAGGACCAGCATCAATGTCCATCCCGAGCCAGCAACGCCTGTCGTAGTATTCCTTGAAACCCGTCATCAGTTTCCTTTGCAGGAAATGGACTTTCAATTTTTCGTATTGGTCACGAGCAAAATCCTTGTCAACAAAAGTCAGGTAATAGCAACTCAAAGCCGTATAGGAGCCTTTTATGGGCGCATTTTTGTACATGCCCATTGTTTCGTCAGGCAAAAACGACGAGATCAATTGGGTTTCAGGGTCGAGCCACTGCTGCTTCGCTTGCTCTATCCAGTTTTGTACGGTCGCTCTGTACTCGCCGTCGTTCTGCTGGGAATACAGCGACAAAGCGACTATGGCTACGAGCATATCGGGCACATAGACGCCCTCGTCGGGATAAGTCGGCAGGTTCATGTTAGGCGTGTCAAGGAGCCTGCGGTGCATGGTCTCGCAAAGCCTGCGGTAAAGATCGTCGTATTTGCCATCGCCACCGATTTGCTTGTAGCCTCCTATCATCCAAGCCAGGTGACTCAGATAAGAGACATGGCTTTTGTCGCCGTCAAGCGTCTCCAATGGGTCTTCGTCCCAGCGCTCGCGGTCGTATGCCCGCAGTTCGGGCGACATCACAATTTTGATCAAGCTATCGATACGGGCAATGTTTTCTTCGCGTTCTTCGCCGTAAATCAATGTGGTGTTTACCAATGCCGCCGACAACATGGAGCAACTGTACAAGGCCCATTCGCCTTGAAACTGCGGCCCGACGAGACGCGGCATCTCGTCGATGAGTTGCTGCGGACTTGTCATCACCTTTTCGAGCAGGAAATCACGCCATGAAAGGATGTCTTCTTTCTCGCTGGCAAAACCACCGTGATGCCTTGTGGCAATGCCAACCCAAACGGCTTTTACCACAATAAAGGCAAGAATGACCAAAAGAACAATTAGCAAGACTTTCATTTTTCGAGGTTTCATCTGGCAACAAATGCAATTTGTCCTTTATATAGAACACCTCATTCCACCACCCACCGGTCGATATTGCGGCTGGCCGTGCTGAAGTTCACGCCAACCTTCACAATCTGGCGTCCATCGCTCTTGAATGGTTCGGCATAGCCTTTCTCATCAATCTGCGCCAAAGCCTCTTCCGCCGACTTGTTGAACTTGAATTCGAAGATGTAGATGTAATCCTTCGTTTTCACGGTCATATCCATGCGGCCCTTGTTGGTGTGGTTCTCTATCTCAACGTGATAGCCGCAAAGTGCCGTGAGGATGAACATCACGCTCTGGAAATGCCGCTCCTGCTGAGGCTCCAGCTCGTAAGGGCAAGCACTCAAAAACGACTGCAAACGTTCCATAAAGCCCTCGATGTCGCCCTCGCGTAGCGAGCGCACAAAGCGGCTGATTTCGAAGCCTGATCCAACAGCATCCACGTTGGTGTAGCTCGGGATGAGGAAACGCACGAACCCCTGGCGCACCTCCTTGTTCGGGAAGCCCAGTTTGTACAAGCCGAATTCCTCGTCATAGCCTTTTATCGTAAGGTAGCCGCTCTGGTAAATCACCGGCAAGGGATTGGTTGAGGCAATGTCAACGCTGTTCAGCACGTCACTCACGACTTCTTCCTTCTCAATGCCTGATAGGTTGTATTGGTGCTGTTTCAGCAGTTCCACAAGGTAGGTCGGTGTGCCGGTCTCGAACCAGTAGGCACCTATGTTTCCCTTGTAAAAGGCGTTGATCAGGCTGAAAGGATTATATACTCCTGGAAGTTGCTCCTCACAGAAGTGATAGCCGTCGTAATTTTCGCGGAGTGCAGCGTATGTCTCATCTACCGACTTTCCTAATTTCTCGGCGAGTTCGGCCACTTCCACTCCGAAATTCGCGCGAAGTTCCTGCTCCGAAATGCCGCAAATGTCATGGAATGCGGCATCCATGGAAATGTCGTTCAGATTATTCAGGTCGCTGAAGACGCTCACCTTGCCGAATTTGGTCACACCCGTGAGAAACGCGAAGCGGATGCATCCGTCCATCGACTTCAAGGCACCGTAGAAACCTTTCAGCGTGGCGCGGTAAGCCTCCTGCAATTCCGTGTTGCCGATGGCCTGCAGC
>NZ_JBADWU010000022.1:0-16106 GCF_056203535.1 Candidatus Limimorpha sp.
TGAAAAGCAGGCACACGAGCATTATAGTAAATTTTTTCATTAAACATTCTGTTTAAAGTAAAACATATTCTTGCGTTATCACGCTCTCCAACAATATTTTCTGCGTCCTCAACGCTTGCAGCCATCTGCCGCAAGCTGTGGCGAAATTTCCTCACCGCCTGTTTTTTTAATTATTCTCCCTCGCAAACGGCAGACGCTTGATTGCGAGGGGGAAAGGTAATGAATTTGTTCATGGGACCTCCTTTCATTCAATTTTTAGATACTGAATTTCCCCATCAGGCTGCCTTGCGCGTTGCTGAAAACGACAAGGTAGTTGCCTGAAGTGAAACCTTCAAGCGAAATCTGCACGCCATCGCCGGCTTGGGCATACACTGTTTCGGTGTGCGCCACACCGCCCGTAGCACTGTAGATGGTGATGTTCAGACTTCCCAAATTGGTGTGGAAATCTACATAGAGGTTGGCATCGTCAACCGATGCACTGAGAGGGTCGGACTGGGAGCGGCTTGGAGGGTTTAGTTGTCCTTTTAAAATAATTGCATCTCCAGGTCCTCCTTCGCGCATGGCGAAACCCAAATCTGCATTTGCCATCAGGCAAAGCAATGCGATTAAAATTGTAATTGTACGTTTCATTTTCGTTTGCTTTAAAATTTGATGCAATTTTATAGCACCCTGAAACGTATCCGAACTGCCATCCGAACTTTTCCCCTATCTAAAGCAAAGCAATCAATTATAATTCAATTAATTGCAAAATTTTTCATCCGAACTTTTTTTCTAAAAATCCGAACTTTTCAAACAGCATCTCACAATTGATTTTATCAACATATTTTCAATTATAACCTGAATGTCAATCAGTTAAGACACAAAACAAAAATTACTCCGCAACTCCGTTTTTTCCTGTGATTTTCTTCACTTTCGAGCGCATTTTATCTACCACGCTGACGCTGACATCCAACAGCAACGCCTCGTCGTTGCGCGAAACGCCGATAATTGACAAGACAAAATCTTTACATTCCATCTCGCTTAACTGTGGATAATGTTCGTGCAACGAAGCCCTGACCCCTGGATACAATTCGTCGAAAACTGTCATCATTTTCTCCCAATGGCTGCTGCTTCCAAATACCGTTTTTTCCAAATTAAGCATGTATGATTTCTCACCAAAGTTTCTTGATAGAATGTCGGTTTGTTGCATGACGGTCTGTCTGAATTTCAGTCCTTCTTCCAACTTGTCTTCGTAAGAAGCAATCAAACCGCTCCAATCTTTTTCGCGTTCGGTGAAATCTGTCTGCATCTTGTTGTTTTCATGCTTGAACGAAAGCAATTCCTTCAGCACATTGGCCAAGGCTTTGTTCTTTTGGGAATTTCTAAACATAGCCACCGCAACAGCCACCGCCAAGACCAGCAGTCCTATCACCAAAAGCAAAATAGTACGACGACGGTTAGCCAATTGCTTGTTGTATTGGTTCTGTTGCGCCTCAAAATCATATTTCTGTTGCGCCTCATACACAGATTGTTTCAAGTTTTCCTCATAAATGGAGCTTGACAATTCGAACAAGTGTTTCTGATAATACAAAGCCATTTCAGTATCTCCAATTTGAGCCTCATAGCTAGCTAAAAAAGAATTGATCGAAACTGAAAGAGGGTCATTCCCAACATCTCTAATTTCCTTTTCCAACTTTTCCGCATAATAACCCGCCGAATCCATCTCATTCATATTTAAATACAGATTGGCAAAATTGAGATGATGGCGAATACTGTCGTTATCAGTTACACCCACCAAAACAGATTGTCTCAACAGCAAAAGTGATTGTCCATAGTCTCCTTTTTCCTTATATGCTACGCTCATTGTATGCATGATTTTGCCAGCCAAATCTGCGTTCTGTGCCTTTCTTGCCATTTCTAAACCTTCTTCAAGATAATACAAGGCACTGTCATTCTCTTTTTTTAGAAGAAAAGTACTACCTATAGAGTTATATAACATGACTTTTTTCTGCAAATTTTGCCCGTAAAACAAATTAGCTTCATGATAATTAGACAAAGCTATGTCATAATAATCCGAATTGTAATTCAGATTGCCCAGATAATGCTTCGACCTTGCCATAAGCGCGCTGTCGGCTGTTTGGCTTGCCAGCGAAAAAGCCTTGTTGTAGGCATCGACGGCGGCATCGGTCTGGCCTTGCTCTTCAAGGACGCAGGCACTGAGCAGCGTGGCTTGGGCATGCTGCGGCAAGTCGTCGTTTTTCTCGTAATAACGGCAAGCCTCGAAGATGGCGGTGTCGTTTTTTATCTCCTTTCCGCTCATAAATGCAGCCTCAACATGGAGCATGGCGTACTTCATGTAGTCGCTTTTGCGGAGCGAAACACTGGGTGCCGATATGGAATCGAGGCTGTGCAAAGCCGCTTCGGGGTTGGTGTCGATACTGTGTTCCGCCTTGCGCAACAATGTCTTAGGGTCGGGAAGGGGGTTGTCTAAGCACGAAGGAAGGCAACACAAAAACAGCAAGTATATGATGAGGCGATCTAAAGTTTTCATGCCACAAAAATAGGAAAAAATGGTGTTGCTGCTAAGGCGAGAGGGTGTGAATCCGAAGTAAATCTTTATCAACCAAAACAATCAGAATTAGAAGCTGTTTAAGAAATGGGAATAAAAAGTATGTTGTCCGCTAAAAGTTTAGCGGACAGCCAGACTGCCTTATTTTCTGTCACTTTGCCTTACGGCGAATCTTCGATTTCTGCTTGATCAGAAAGTAACCAAAGAATCAAGGGCAAGATAATCGGCCCAACGCACAGCCGGCCTAAATTGACGCAAGGCGAGAGCAGAGCCAAGCTTGCTTGAGCTATGCCGAGACAAAGTCAATTGGGCAATAGCCAAAGACTTGACCTTCAAGAAATATGTCAATAAACGCAATTTCTTGAAGGTCAAGCCTTTAGTCCGTCTCTTTGGCGGGCGCTGCCCCGCATCTTGCCCATTGCCTCCGCGCCCAACCCAGCCTGTTTTTCAACACTTCAGTCTCAGTGCATTTTCTTTGGGATTGTGGAGGTTTTGAAGTTGTTGAAAAGTAAGCCATCTTTTCAATAGAATATCATGATTCATTGTAAATTACCTCAATACTATCCTCTTATCAATTTTTGCGGACGACAATAAAAAAAAGAATAGAATCCGCTTGGCTGTTACCCGTGATGTTGGAGAAGATGGCGGCTTTGCGACAAGGCGTTTCGTTGCTTTTAACATTTTAACATCCCATAGTGCAGAAAAGGCCAAAAATGATTTTCCTAGTTAGGGAAAAAAATTTCTCTAGTTAGAAAAATGAAATTCCGCCTTTTTCGCTTGAGGCCGTCATGATGTTAAACGTTAAATGTTAAAACGTTAAATCCATCGTCTAACGTCTTCTTTATTCAACATACAACCACCATAATTTCAATCATTTACCATCATATTTCTTCTCTTTTTTCCTTCAAATCCCAAAACATCGAATTTATCACAAAAAACGCAAAAAACAGCACCGAATCATCGATTTTCCGCATTTTACACCCTATTTTTCGTTCCGATTTAACGTTTTGCGAAGCGGAAAACACGGTTATTTCCGTTTAAGGTTATTTTTAAGGCAATTATATGGCGGCACCAAAAAGCGTGTCTTATTTCCTAATTCACAAGTTTCAATCCAAATCAGTAAGGATTTTCAGCAGGATTTGGAGAAAATCTCCAACAAAATCCATACTGAAAATCTTTCCGAAAACATTTCTACGTTCCTACTCTTTTGGGTCGGGCAAAGCCCTCAAAATCCCAACTGAAAATCCGTCTAAAAATCTTTACTGAAAAAAATCATAATGTGTTTTTGAGCGAAGCTGCTTTTTAATTTCCTTTTCATCTTCCCAATCGCGCCATCAACCATATAATACCCTTTCCCCTCCCGATTTGAAGGCATATCCCACCACCATGTTTTTTTCAAAAGATTTGAAGGCAAATCTCGAAGGCATCCCGAACGGATCCCGAAGGCATCCCGAAGGACTGGAACTGAAAAACAGGCGGGGCAAAGCATGACCAAGACCGCAGCAAGTCGCCTTTTCCGCCGCACCAAACAGGGAGTTTCTTCGGTGCTTCTTCGGTAAATGACCGAAGGAACAGCGAAGAAACCCACAAAAAACAGCGAAGAAAGTCCGTCCATGACTCCTTGATGAACATGAGATGGGTAAATGATGATGGGTGGATGGGGTATGTTTTGTCAATCCAAAAAACAAATTATCACCAGGCATTTTTCCGTTTCGGCAGGCTCATCGAGCTGGATACACCTGAATAATTTAAAAATCCAAAAGTCAAAGTGTCCAAAAGTCCAAATGTCAAAAAGTCTAAGTGTCCAAAAGTCCACTAAACGACATTTTCACCCCCATGCAAATTAAATCCCACCTTATTTAAAAAGCGACCGTTTTTTTCCCTACCTTTGCAGCCGAATATTCAAAATACGTTTTTTTTATAATTTTATTCGAATAAATCATGAATCCATCACACATCGAGCACATCGGAATCGCTGTTACCAGCTTGGAAGAATCCATTCCATTCTTCGAGAACCTTCTTGGCACGAAATGCTATGCCATTGAAGAAGTTGCAGACCAGAAAGTGAAGACCGCTTTCCTGCGCTGCGGACAGACCAAAATCGAACTCCTTGAACCTACAAGCCCTGAAAGCACCATCGCCACTTTCATCGAAAAGAACGGTGGCCGTGGCGGTATGCACCACATCGCTTTCGCAGTCGAAAACCTTGAAGGTCAGCTTGAACAGGCCAAGGAACTGGGCATCCGCCTCATCGACCAGACCCCACGCGGTGGCGCCGAAGGCCTGAGCATCGCTTTCCTGCACCCGAAATCAACTTGTGGCGTTCTGACTGAGCTTTGCGAAAACAAGAACAAGTAAGAAAATCCTTTCCAAGCCGTTGCAGGCAGTGAAACCCGAACATTTTTGTGCGGGTTCACACGTTGTTGTAATGCTTGCGTTACGACGGATTGGGCATTTACAAAAAATAAAATCCTCTAATATCCTATTCAAATCATGTTAATTGAACAGAAAATTCAGGAACTGTTAGACAAGCGCAACGAAGCCCGCTTAGGCGGTGGCCAAAAGCGCATTGACTCTCAACATGCGAAGGGCAAAATGACTGCCCGCGAACGCATCGCTATCCTTCTCGACGAAGGTAGCTTCGAAGAGACTGACATGTTTGTCACACACCGCACTACCGACTTCGGTCTCGACAAGCAGCAGTATCTCGGCGACGGCGTCGTCACTGGTCACGGTACCATCGATGGTCGCGTCGTTTACGTCTATGCTCAGGATTTCACCGTTTTCGGCGGTGCATTGAGCGAGACCATGTCATTAAAGATCTGTAAGGTGATGGACCAGGCCATGAAGGTCGGCGCTCCTGTCATCGGCATCTGCGACTCAGGCGGTGCCCGTATCCAGGAAGGCTCACGCAGCTTGGCAGGTTACGCCGAAATCTTCCAGCGTAACATCAACGCATCAGGCGTCATCCCTCAGATTTCAGCCATCTTCGGCCCTTGCGCCGGTGGTGCCGTTTACTCACCGGCTTTGACCGACTTCATCCTCATGACTCAGGACAACAGCTACATGTTCCTCACTGGACCAAAAGTTGTGAAGACCGTCATCGGTGAAGACGTTTCAACCGAAAACTTAGGTGGTGCCAAGATTCACGCACAGAAGTCAGGCGTGGCACACTTTGCCGTCGAAAACGAAGAAGAAGGCCTCAACCTCATCCGTCGCCTCATCTCCTTCCTGCCTCAGAACAACATGGAGGATGCTCCTATCGTCGAGTGCAACGACCCAATCGACCGCATGGAAGATGCCCTGAACCAGATTATCCCTGATAACCCGAACAAGCCTTATAACGTTGCCGACATCATCAATGCAGTGGTCGACAACGGCGACTTCCTCGAAGTCCATAAGAACTACGCCAAGAACATCATCGTCGGCTTTGCCCGTCTTGATGGCATTTCGGTGGGTATCGTCGCCAACAACCCGGCCTTCTTCGCTGGCGTTTTGGACTGCGACGCTTCGCGCAAAGGCGCACGTTTCGTCCGCTTCTGCGATGCCTTCAACATCCCGATCATCACTTTCGTCGATGTCCCAGGCTTCCTGCCAGGCACTGGCCAAGAATACAACGGCATCATCGTCCACGGTGCAAAACTGCTGTATGCCTACGGCGAATCGACCGTCCCGAAGATTACCGTTACACTCAGAAAGTCGTATGGTGGTTCGCACCTCGTCATGGGCTGCAAGCAGCTTCGTAACGACGTCAACTACGCATGGCCGACAGCCGAAATCGCCGTCATGGGCGCATCAGGTGCTGTTGAAGTGCTCGATGGCAAGAAGATTGCCGAAATCACCAACCCAGATGAACGCGCTGAATTTGTCGCCAAGAAGGAAAAGGAATACCAAGACAAGTTTGCCAATCCTTACGAGGCAGCCAAGTTCGGTTACATCGACGATGTGATTGAGCCACGCAACACGCGTTTCCGCATCATCCGTGCCCTGCACACGCTCGAGACCAAGCGTCTGGCCAATCCTGAAAAGAAACACTCTAACATTCCACTGTAAACTGTAAGGAAATGAGTCTGTCACATTTTCAAATATTAGCGGCACACGAACCTTGGGTTTATACCAAAGGTTGGATTGTCACCATTGCAGGTTTCTGCATCGTCATCATCGCCCTTTTCATCCTTTCGCTGATTTTCCGCGGCATCGCATCTTATTTCTCAAAACAAGATGCAAAGAAGATTGCCCCTGAACAGAAAAAGGTTGAAACCAAGCCTGTTGTGAAAGCAGAAACGAAGGTTGCCGCCGAAGGTGAAATCCCTGCCGAAGTGCTCACCGCCATCGGCATGGCCCTTTACCTCTCAACGAATCTTCATGATGAAGAAAGCAACGTCCTCACAATCGAAAGAAGACAAACTTCTTGGAATGATAAAAGTTACGGAGTTAGACACTGGAATCGTTAATTTGTTGGGATTCAAGATTTAATGATTTAATGATTTAAACATTTAAAGATTTAAGGATTTAAAGATTGGATTCCGGTTAGAAAATTTAGATAAAATGAAAAAATTTAAATTCACCATTAGTGGTAAAGCATACGAAGTGGAAGTGCAGAACATTGAAGGCAACATCGCCGACGTCAATGTGAATGGCACTCAGTATAAAGTGGAAATGGAAGAGCAGGCCGCTCCTGTCGTGAAGCCTGTAGCCCGTCCAGCCAAGACCCAAAGCACTGCTCCTACACAGCAGGCTGAACCGGCTGCCAAGAAGGCTGCCGCCGGCGGTCCTGGCCACAAGATGGAAGCTCCTCTTCCAGGCACCATCATGCAAATCTACGTCAAGGAAGGCGCTGCCGTCAAGAAGGGCGACAAGCTGTTGATGTACGAAGCAATGAAGATGGAAAACAACCTGCTCGCAGAATGTGACGGCACCATCACCGCCATCAACTGCCGCCAGGGCGACAATGTTCTTCAAGGTGATGTTTTAATCGTAATCGGATAAGGACATGCTGGGAAAGAAAAGTATTTACAGAAAGCCTGTGACAATCCTCGCCACTTTGGCTCTGCTCATCCTCTTTAACTTTGCCGTTGTGAACAACCCGCTGTTTGCAACCAAGGTTAGCGAGCTGTTTGCGCAGACCGAAGAAGTGACGGACATGACTGTCGAAGAAGGCATCGCACAACAGGCCGATTTGGTCGACACCATGATTGCCGACTCGATGCCTGCTGTTGAAGAAGAGGCTGAAGCTGTTGTTGAGACAGCCCAAGTCGCTGACGAACCTCAAGTCGTTGAACCAGTAGACACTTCCATGAAGGCTCAGTTCAAGGACGGTATGCAAAAATTCTGGCTGCTGACCGGTTTCAGAAACTGCAAACTGGGCAACATCATCATGATTTTGGTCGGTATCCTGTTCATTTTCTTAGCTGTTCGCTTCGAGTTTGAACCTATGCTGCTCATCCCGATTGGTGTCGGTATCATTTGCGGTAACATTCCTTTCTATCAAGGTACGGGTATCAATTTGGGTGATGCCGTCGGTTTCGCCCAATCGGCCCTCGATTCGGGAGCCTATCATTTCGACCTCGACTCCATCAAAGGATTGCTTTATGCCATCTTTGGCGGCGACGGCGACAAGAACATGGTGTTGAGTGAAGCCGTCAAGGCCTACGAAAAACTCGACAAGCAGACGCTTATCGACTGCGGCATGGCTTCGGCCAACATCGAGGAAATCAAGGCTTTCTTGGGTCAGATATTTGAAAGCGGTGAACTGAACCTCCAGACTGGTCTTTACCAGAAAGGCAGTGTGCTGAATTACCTCTATTTCGGTGTGACCTCGGGCGTTTATCCTCCTTTGATTTTCTTGGGCATCGGCGCCATGACCGACTTCTCCTCACTGATTGCTAATCCAAAGCTGATGCTGTTGGGTGCTGCCGCTCAGTTGGGCGTGTTCATCACCTTCATCGGCGCTTTGTACCTGGGCTTCAATCTGAGAGAATCAGGCGCTATCGGCATCATCGGTGGTGCTGACGGTCCTACCGCCATCTTCTTGTCATCACGTCTTGCTAACGGTACAGGCGGCACCCGCAACCTCATCGGACCTATCGCCATTGCAGCTTATTCCTACATGGCTCTGGTTCCTGTGATTCAGCCACCTATCATCCGTTTGCTGACCACCAAGAATGAACGCGTCATCAAGATGAAGGCTCCACGCATGGTGAACAAGACCGAAAAGATCATGTTCCCGGTCATCGGCCTCATCCTGACCACTTTCATCAGCCCTACCGCCCTGCCGCTGCTCGGTATGTTGTTCTTTGGTAACATCATCAAGGAATCAGGCGTCGTGAAGCGTTTGCAGAACACAGCTTCGAATCCTTTGATCGATATCGTGACCATGATTTTGGGTCTCACCGTGGGTGCTTCCACACAGGCATCCGTGTTCCTGACCCCAAGTTCCATCAAGATCTTCATTCTCGGTGCCTGCTCATTCGCAGTGGCTACCGCTGGCGGCGTGCTTGGTGCCAAGTTCATGAACTTGTTCCTGAAGGAAAAGATTAATCCTATGATTGGTGCTGCCGGCGTTTCAGCCGTTCCTGACAGCGCCCGTGTCGTTGAAGTTGAAGGTCAGAAATACGACCCATCGAACCACCTCCTGATGCACGCCATGGCACCAAACGTCTCTGGCGTTATCGGTTCAGCCGTCGCAGCTGGTGTGATGATGAGCTTCCTGATGATGTAATTTCATTGGACATATATTTTTGAAATGAAAGAGGTTGACCGCCAAAACATGGTCAACCTCTTTTTTTACTATGTAGAGAAGTTTCATGGAATGCCTCTACGGTTTGTCGGGACATAAATCTGACATGAATCTTGCATAAATGTGAGACGTTGCACGCAACGTCTCTACGGCAAAAACAAATAATTTTTCCATTGAACCATTACAAACTATTCTGGTTTATTTTATAATTTTGCACGATTGAGGAAAAGAAAAACAATTGTCGAACGACAAAAGCAATACGACTATGGGAAATAAGCTGCCGATAGGCATACAGAGTTTTGAAAAGCTGCGGAACGAGGGTTACTTGTATATTGACAAGACCACACATATTTATAATATGGTGACAAGCGGATGCTATTATTTCCTTTCGCGTCCGCGACGTTTTGGAAAAAGCCTGTTGCTGAACACGTTGGAATCATATTTTTTAGGAAAACGCGAGCTTTTCGAAGGTCTTGCCATCGCTGATTTGGAACATGACTGGACGGAATATCCCATACTGCATTTGGACTTAAATACGGAGAAATATGACACACCTTCAAGCCTAACCGATAAGTTAAGCTCAACTCTCAGCTGCTGGGAGTCCATATACAATAACGATGAACACGAAAAGTCGCTTGCAACTCGTTTTGAAGGCATCATCCGCCGTGCCTACGAAAAGACTGGCCGTCAGGTGGTGATTCTGGTCGATGAATACGACAAACCTCTGCTTCAGGCCATCGGTAACAAAGAGCTTCAGGATGCCTACCGTGCCACGCTGAAAGGATTCTACGGAGCGTTGAAGTCAATGGATGCCTGCATACGCTTTGCCTTCCTTACTGGTGTGACCAAATTCGGTAAAGTGAGCGTATTCAGCGACTTGAACAACCTGAACGACATTACAATGGATGCCGCGTTCCACGACATCTGCGGCATTACGGAAGCGGAACTTCGGGCTAATTTCGAGGTTGAAGTATCGGAACTCGCATCGAAACTGGGAAAGTCTGTCGACGAGACATACGCCGAACTCCGCGCGAATTACGATGGCTATCATTTCAGCAAAGAAAAACTGCCAGGTGTGTACAATCCGTTCAGCCTGATTAATGCTTTCTACAAAGATGAAATAGGTTCATACTGGTTCGAGACTGGCACGCCGACCTACCTTATGGAGCTTCTCAAACAGCACGATTATGTCTTGCCCGACTTGGAGCGCGAAGAACCTGATGCCGACACGTTGAACAGCATTGACATAGCTTCGACCAACCCGATTCCCGTCATATACCAGAGTGGCTACCTGACCATCAAAGGCTATGACCCCGACTTTGAACTATATCATTTAGGTTTCCCAAATCGGGAAGTGAAGCAAGGCTTCCTGAAATACCTGATGCCTTATTATGCCAACACGGTGCAAGGCAAGTCGGGTTTCGAGATAAGCCGTTTCGTGCGCTCGTTGCGCGAAGGCGACATCGAAGGCTTCATGGAACGCCTGCAATCCTTCTTGAGCGCATGCCCTTACGAACTTGAGCCTCAGCAGGAACGCCATTTCCAAAGCGTGATGTTCATCCTCACCTCACTCTGCGGCTATTATGTCGACATTGAAAGCCATACCAACAAAGGCCGCATGGACATGACAATTCAGACGAAAGATTACATCTACATCTTTGAGTTCAAGTTCAACAAGTCGGCGGAAGAAGCGTTACAACAAATCAATGGGAAAGGCTACGACGAGCGTTTCCTGAACGACGGACGCAATATAATAAAGGTGGGGGTGAACTACAGCACGGCCTGCCGCAACATCGACCGCTGGCTTGTAGAGACATAAATCTGACATGAATCTTGCATAAATGGATTTCACAATTATCGGTGTCCGCTAAACTTTTAGCGGACACCAATAGTTTTAAAGCCTTTTGTAAAATCCCATTTCATCCATATAACGGAAAGCCTTTTCCGGCATGAAATGACGCACATCGCGGCCTTCTCTCACGCAATTGCGGATGAAAGTCGATGAAATCTCAATGACAGGCGTTTCAACTACCATAACATTCGGATGATGCGTCAATTCGCCACCATCGTAACCTTTGCGCGGAAAAACAATCAGTCCGAAATCATCGAGAATATGTTGATAATCGCGCCAACGTGGAAGGTTTTGCAGGCTGTCCATGCCGCAAATCAAAATGAAATGGTCGTCGGGAAATTGAGCCGACAAAGTCCGCAAAGTATTGATGGTATAGGATGGGGTAGGAAGGTGCATTTCCACATCGCTCACCTTGAAACGCGCATCATCGCCAAGAGCCAATTGCACCATTTTCAGACGCTCGTCATCATCAAGCAAATCTTCCGTTTTCTTCAATGGATTTTGAGGCGAAACTACAAACCAAAGTTCGTCTAAATCAGAGAATTCCACCAAATAATTCGCCAGCATCACATGGGCATGATGAATGGGATTGAACGAGCCGGAATAAATGCCGATTTTTTTCATTTCTTTGGACAAATGGACTATTTGACTTTTAGACTTTTTTGACGGTTGTCACTCCCGCGTAGGCGGGAGTCTCATTATATTTAGGATAATTATACTTTTTATCAAATTAACCTTCAATAAACTCTTGCACGACTTTAAGAATCTCATCCTTAGCTGTTTGCAAGTCATCGTTGATAATGGTTACATCGAATTTGCCTTGGGCGAAATCCATTTCCCAAGCAGCTTTTGAGATACGTTTTTCGATTTCCTCCATCGAATCGGTGTCGCGGCCAATCAGACGCTCACGCAAGACTTCGACAGATGGAGCCTGAATGAATATCGACAAAGCTCCATCGCCATAGAATTTCTTGATATTTGTGCCGCCAACCACATCCACATCGAAGACCACATGCTTGCCTTCGTTTTGCATGTTTTTCACCACAGAAAGCAAAGTGCCGTAGCAACGGCCCGGATAGACTTCCTGCCATTCGAGAAATTCTCCATTGTCGACACGATGTTTAAATTCCTCTAAACTAATGAAATAATACTCCCTGCCATTGACTTCCTCGCCACGTGGCTCACGGGTTGTGGCCGAAACGGAAAAAGCCATTTCAGGAATGTTTTCCAAAAGATGATTCACCAAAGTGGATTTGCCCGAACCCGACGGAGCGGAAAAAATCAGAAGTTTGCCTTGTTTCTTTTCTTCCATGTAGTTGTTGTTTTTATTGGTTATCAGTTATCAGTTGTCAGTATTAAAAAGTTCAAAATTGATTAAAAATTGTTCAAAACTTTTCACTTTCCACTTTGAGCCGCCGTTTCGACAAGCTCAACGAGCTAGATACTCCTAACTCCTAATTCCTAACTCCTAACTTTTAAACTTTTCACTTTCCACTTCTAAACTTTCAACTTAACACCTTACAAAATATTACACACCTGTTCCTTAATCTTCTCCAATTCATCCTTCATCTTGACGACGATTTTCTGGATGTTGACTTCATTGGCTTTCGAACCCAAAGTGTTGATTTCGCGGCCCATTTCCTGACTGATGAATCCCAATTTCTTGCCAGCTTGGTCTTCGTCGCTGCTTTCGTTGAAATAGTTGCAATGCTGGCGCAAACGGACTTTTTCTTCCGTAATATCCAGTTTTTCAAGATAATAAATCAACTCGGCCTCGAAGCGGTTTTCATCGTATTGGCCATCAGTAGTGAGTTCGGAAAGGTTTTTGGTCAGGCGTTGCTTTATGGTTTCGTGGCGTAACTTTTCGTAAGGCTCCACTTGGTCGAGCAAACCGACAATCAGTTCCACGCGATGCAGCAAGTCCTTTTTCAAGGTCGCGCCTTCCTGGATGCGGAAACCGTCAACAATGTCAAGAGCCTGGTCAATAGTCTCGCCTACTTTGGCAACGAAATCTTCATCATAGCTTTGCTCAGGAACATTGAAAACGCCTGGCATTCTGAACAATAAGGCAGCCAAATCAGCCGATGGCGCAATATTGAGTTGCTCGGAAATCTGACGGATTTGCCGCAAATAGGAAGCCACTACTTCGCCGTCGATATGATTGCTTTGGTCAAGATTGGTGTCGGTAATCGTGATTACCATATCGATTTTACCGCGCTGCAACTTGGCGCCAACCTTGTTGCGGAAATCCAATTCGGCAAAACGCAACTCATTAGGCAGTTTTACGTTAAGATCTAACTGCTTGCTGTTCAAGGTTTTGATTTCGACCGTAATCTTCTTTGTATTGTAAATGTTTTCGGCTATGCCATAGCCTGTCATTGAACGTATCATCTCAAAAATATTTATTTGCAAAAATAGTCTTTTTCAGGCAATTATAAATCTTGGAAAATAAAAATACTCATGGCAGCAGGCTATTGGCTTTTGGCTGCTGGCTTAATGGTTCAGGAACAACGGTTTATCATCTGTTTAATGAATAAGTGTGCCAGAAGCCAATGGCCAAAAGCTAATAGCAAATCTACGCTTTCACTTTCAGCAATTTCACCATTTTCAAACTCGTGTCAAGGAAAATGAGCGGTGCGTAGCCGTTGCGTTCGATTTGCCTCATGCTTTCTTCCAAAAGCTCCGCAATCTGCGCCAGATTAGCCGGATTGATGAAAGGCGCAAACTTGGAATTGAACTGTTTTTCATCATCGGGCAGCATCACGATTTGTGCCAGGTTGTTGTTGAATAACATGGAGTTACGCACGATTTTCAGTCCGTATTGCAGCAGTTCCTTTTGTTTTTCACGGCCAAGGCTCTTGATGTTGTTGACAAAGTCAATCAGTTCGCCGACCGCGGCTTTGAAGCACAAGCGCATCCACTGCTGGAAAGTGGTGAAAAAGAACTTTTCATCCTCCTGGTCTTTGGAAAAACGACAGGCATTCAGCCAGTTGCCTTCCGCCACCATGGCAGCGTTTCGGGCAATGTTTGCATCGCAGCCTTCGCGCGTAATTAAGGCATTGGTTACATCATTCAAGTCGATTTGCGGAATCTTGACCAAGGCAGTCCTCGATTTGATGGTGGCCAAAAGCTGGTCCTGATTTTCGGCAATCAGAATGAAAACCGTTTTCTCAGGCGGTTCCTCCAACAGTTTCAGTAACTTGTTGGCAGCCACTTCGTTCACCTTTTCGGCCATCCAAATGATGGCTATTTTGTATTCGCCTTCGTATGATTTATAACTCAGTTTCCGCAGCAAAGCAGCCGCATCGCGCACATTGATGACGCCTTGCTTGTTCTCGACATCCAAAAAACTGAACCATGATGAAGCAACAATGTAGCCTTTGTTTTGCAAGACATATTCGCGCCATTCTTCGGAAAACAAGTCCGATTCGGGGTCTTTCTTCACCTTTTTCGTGATGGCTGTTGGCATGACGAAATGCAAATCAGGATGAACCAGTTTGCTGATTTTCTGACAAGTAGGGCAAACACCGCAACTATCCGTTGCCGTGCGGTTCGGACACAAAATGTATTGCGCGTAGGCCAAAGCCAAAGGCATTTTCCCGCTTCCGGCAGGACCTAAAAACAACTGCGCATGGGGAACGCGGTTCTCCTTGACGCTCAAAATCAGTTTCTGTTTGACGGCTTCTTGCCCAATCACATCCTTGAATTGCATATCGTTTGAGTTTTTCGAGGGGTCAAAATTACAACTTTTTCAGCGATGAAAATCAAAGTGAAGGAGGGTTTTCATCACATTGGGTCGACATCAATCTGGATTTGCACTGATTTATAATCAGGATTTTGCTGGAACAGATGAATCTGCTACGCAATAACCAATTTATGCGCTTTGTAATTCCCTTCCAAGGGCATGCAAGGTGCGGCGGATTTGTTGCAATCGCTGCTCGCTCGGCTTGGAAATACCGTAAATGTACCGCGCCAGCAGGCTCTTGTTGATGCCAATGGCACGCGCCACTTCCGACACATTCAGCCACGGAAAACGCTTGAACATCCCAGCCACCTCGTTATGGCTGTTCGGCTCACTCGTCTCATAAAAACTCGAAATGTGCATATCGGCATCCAAAATTTCCCAACGAATCGAAGTACACTCGTCGTCGATGGTAAAATCATTGCGTTGTTCCATCGTGGCATCTTTCAGTTCGGGATAAGCCTCTAACGGGCGGCTCAAAACACGACCTTCAGCAGTTTTCATGTAAATTCTGGTTTCGTCAAACCAAATGTTCTTTATTTTTTCCATTGCCTTGATTATTTTATTCAGTCAAACCTCTTGTGCCATTCCATGATGAAATCATCACGATAGATGATGCAGGTATCGATGGCCTTCTTGATTTCTTGCTCCTTCAGCCCATGGTTATATTCCAATCTAACCGTAGGTTCAAGCAAGATTTTTGCTTTTTTCCCACCAAATTCCACATGCACATGAATTGGCAAATGTTCATCTAAATAGAAAAAGAAGCGGATTCCGTAAATGGTTAGTAAAGTAGGCATAAACAAATTTTTCGCAAAGATAGGTATAAAAATTTATACTGACAAGGGTTATGAACAAGATTTAGAAAAAGAGATCATTCCTCCGCGTTTTCAATGATTTTTCAGATTTTATGAGTGCGCATTATCTAATCAAGAGGGGTAAATTTCCAAACCAAATCGATTCACATCAAATTCGCGAAAAACAGTTACACCTGCTTTTTTCCCGTTTGGCAAGTTTATTATTTCCACAGAATCAATTTTGTCCAACTCACTATCTCTGCATTGACTGATACATGCATTCACATAATCCTTAATTCCGCACACCTGTAATAGATTAAAAGGAATAAAATCCTGAGCAACAAAAAGTTGCCCAGGACATTGCCATGTCAGGATTTTCACCTATCTTAGTGGTAGAAAACAAAACAAGCAAAAGACTGACAGACATG
>NZ_JBADWU010000023.1:0-22398 GCF_056203535.1 Candidatus Limimorpha sp.
GAACTTGTCAAAATCTGCAAAGAGTCTGTCATAGAGTGATTTCCTTGTCAGCTGCTCCTTAAACGCCCAGATGGTTCTGGCATCGGGCACTTTGTCTCCGCTTGCCAGGCCTAGGAAGTCCCTGAAACTTGTGCGGTCAACTATCTGGTATTCAGCCTGCTCGTCGCTCAGGTTATACATGCGTTGCAGCACAAGGATCTTGAACATCAGCACATAGTCGTATGGCTTTGCCCCTGCGTTCGTCAGACGCTCACGGTACAAGCCTGTCTCCAATGTCTCACGGAACATCTCGAAATCAACCGTTTCCGCAAGCCTCTCAAGTGGATTCCCTAATGCGGACAACATGGATGTCCTCTCTTCCGAATCAAATAATCCTTGGTTGCCAAGCTTTCTGTATGCCCTTTAGCATGTGTCCATTTTCTCTTCAAATTTTCGGCAAATATACAAATATTTATCTGAATATCAAAGAGTTTTATTTAGAAATGCCCTTCAGTTTTTCTGATTGCATATAGGCTAGGTGAACGTATCTATTTTTCTTTACGAGGTTGTTCCAGAGCCTGCTAACAGAAAATAGAATCAAAGCAGTTTCCTAGCCTTCTTGTGTATATGTATGATGCTGAGTTTGTGGAAGCTGTAGGCGAAACAAAAATGATTCAATATGCCATTATACAGAGTAACAGTTAAGAACAGTAAGGTTGGCAACGGAGGAAGAGTTGAAAGAGGCATGTCCGTTGATGTGGTTTCCAATAGCATGAGCAATCCCGTTTCAACCAACGGAGGCCAGCTTGTAGAAGATGCTTTTATGCGGATTTACGGAATTGACATCCGAAGAATTGGTGCTTTGAGTATGGCTTATTTGGATGTGGAAAGGATTGGATAACTAAATACAATATCTATGCTAACAGAATTACTCATAGGTGGAGCTTCTTACTTGATTAGTAAGGGTATCACAAAAAAAGTTATTGAAAATAAAGAAAATGAAGAGCTGTCGAACAATATAGATCTTCTTGAAGAGGCATATGATGATGAAGAATATGATGAAGCGATTGAAATCGCTGATGAAATAATTGAAGAATATGAAGATGAAGAAGATACAGAGGAAATAATTAAGTATTGTAAGTTTCTTAAGGCAAAATCGTATGTTAATAAAGGAATAGATTTGGAGGATGAAGATGATGATATTAGCATTTGGGATGAAGCAAATAAAGAAGCCTTGAACACATATAAAACAGCTTATTCGTTGTTGTGCATATATGGTAACGAATACGGCTATGATGACGATACCTGTTGGCAATTATATTATGTCAATTTATTCCTTGATAATTATCATGAAGCACGAAATTTCTGTATCAATCTTCTTTCAAGTTCAGACGAATATATTAGTTCAAAAGTTTTTGAGCAATATAACTGGATTACAGATGCCATTATTAAGAATCAAGATTTTGTCAAAACTATTGATTATGAACAAAGGAAATACATTTTTATTGGACGCAATAAACAGCAAATTTCAGGTACATTTTTAATTGATGATAGCAAACGATTGGTAAATTGGATTTTTACACTTGACCAACTTCCGCCTGATATTGAGTTTCCATTAGGTCGTCCTCAACCAGGTTTATACATGGCTCATCCTGTGAAGACTGAGCAATACTTCCCCATGAAAAATGCTGAAGAAACGCTATTTATGGAGAAAGTGCGTGAATTTTGTTGGTTGGCTCAATGCCTTGGCGCAAGAGAGGTTTCGTTCCATTCCATCAAAGGTATGTCGGTTTCCGAAGGTTATGGCACTTCCATGAATGTTGAAGCTAATGTCGGTGTGAAAGGCGTTAATGTTGGAGGCAGTTATGGAAATAGCTCAAGACATGATGGAACTCGCTCTTCACATCAGCAGGTTGAAAGAGTGCAGCATTTCGACCCTAAGAAGAAAGCCTATTGCCCTGATGATTTGGTTTGGTTAGATTCTGATCCAGCATGGAAAGACCTTATAAAGCAGCGTCTTAATGGGAATATGCTTGATTACACTTATAAGATTTCTTCTTCCGAAACCTGCCAGATGTCGAGCAATGAGAAAGACGAGGTGAAAGCCAATTTCGAGTATATGATGGTGAAAGTCAATGGCTCATACAACAGCGAAAAAGACACCACATTTAGCAGCTCAAAGGAAACAGAATGGTCAATCCATGTTGAGTTTACTCCTTTGAATGAATTGACAGAAGAAAACACCAACACAATAAAAAGAACTGATACTATGGAAACAAAGTTTAATGAAGTTCCAGAATTGACTGATGATGTAATTCTGAAAATGAATGGAGGAGGAAATCCTTCAGAACGGACGGAAAAAGAACGACTTGAATTTGCTAAACGGTTACATGACAAATTCTCAATGCCGATTGAAGGTGTCTATCAATGGAAGGGGAAGGCTGTATTAACGGGTCAAGTTAGTTCAGGTATTCTCGAAGTTTCTAAAGACCCAAGAATCGTAATTGTCGATGCTCAAGGAAATGCGCAAAGCGCAACCGTTGAAGGTGTAGGAATGTTTAACAAGATTTTGGATGGTGCAGAAAGTGGTGATAACTGTGGCTTGATTATCAATGGCATCCAACCCGAAGATGTCAAAATTGGCTCAAAAGTTTATTTGCAATCACAATTCCTGCCATCCATGCAAAATGGAACAAACTTTTCCAGCAACGAACAAGAATATCTCAACGAAGTCAAAGAAACTATCGAGGATTACGATGAGATAGGCCCCAAGGAAAGAAAACGCCTTGAAAAGACCCGAATGAGATTGGGCATTTCGGAAAGCAGGGCGGCAGAAATTGAAGCGTCAATTTGTCAACCCCAACTCACCGATGAAGAAAAGGAGTATCTTGACGAGGTTAGGGAAGTCAGAAAAGATTACGATGGAATTAGCCAAAGAGAACGCAAATACCTTGAAAAGACACGCATCAGACTTGGCATTTCCATCGAAAGAGCCAATGAATTGGAAAGGTTGTAAAAGAGCATTAAGCAAGTCCTCTATCGTACCTTGGCCGGTCTTTTCGAGTACTGATTAAAAGGAAAGAAAAGCTTTTGGAGGGGCTGTCGGGAATCCCAGCCTGTCGGCCCCTCGTTTTTTTTGTCCAAATGACTCTCGAAGAGACACCATCCTGAATGAACGGGATGAGATTTTTGATTGGACAGCCCAGGTTGTCGAAGGTGCCATGCTCTATGACCTTGTCCGCTAATCAATGCCGTTCTTCTCGACCAAGTGCAAAAGGGCCATCCGATTACTTCGGATGCGGTTCTTTTGTTCAAGTTAATACAATGTAATCTGGAATGAAAATCTTTATTTTTGGCTGTCTGAACTTTGATTTTCCATTTTTAGATTTAGTCAATCGGTTTTTTTTGTCATATTGTGGCATGAAAAAGGAAAAGTGTGTATTTTTGCAAAAAAATATGAAATTATGTTTGAAACAGCTAACCTACATATTGACAGTCAAACGCTTAACAGGGCATATCTCTACGCTCAAGCCCACGGCTTGGATCTGTCGTCTGTGATTGAGTCTTTCCTGTTGCAATTCGCTATGGGAAAAACAGACAATGTGCGCAACCGCGAAATTTCAAAGGAAGTAATGGAATTGGCGGGAAGCCTTTCTGACGCCAACGCTACTGACGATTGGAAAGCTGAAAAGGAAACATACTTGCTGGAAAAGTACTCGTGATGAAACTTTTTGTTGACACCAAGATTGGGAATGGTGTGTTGAGCAAGCGCTAAATGGTGATTTTGCTGATTTTGAGGATGCAGTGCAGTATTTCGCTGCCAAGCGTGAAGAAGTTGATTTCATATTGACGCGTGATGAAAAAGGTTTCAAAATGTCGGATATTCCAGTAATGAATGTTTCTGGTTTTTTGGATAACTTCTCATAAAAATGCCATAGGAAGGCGGCAGGGGCAGCTTTTTTTTTGTTCAAGTTAATACAATGTAATCTGGAATGAAAATCTTTAAATTTGGCTATATGCCCATGAAAATTCACTCATATAGCCAAAAATAATCATCGTTTTTGGCTGTCTGAACGAAAAAACATGCCTCTACAGCCAAAAATACTAAGGGCAGAGGCATCCAATTGGGATGACTTTGACACCATCGGAGCGGGTGAATCCGAATTCGCCGCCTGTCAGGATAATCAACAAGTCAGGGATTCTAATGGGCATTTGCTTTTCTGCCTTGTTATGCTCCATTATCAAGTTTTTGATTTCAACTAAATGTGCCGCGCCTGCTTCAATTTCTCCACTTCCTAATTTACATTCAACCAAGGCATATCTGCCATCTGCCAAATGTAGAACAATATCGGCTTCAAGGCCATAACGATCATGGTAATAGGAAATGTCTCCTCCCAAATATTGAGAATAGGCGCGCAAGTCACGGATGCACAATTGCTCAAAGATGAATCCGAATGTTTTTAGGTCATTTTTCATGGATTCGGGCGACATGCCTAATAAAGCGACTGCTATCGAGGGGTCGCAGAACGCTCGCTTGGGACTGCTTTGTATAGCCGACTTGCTACGTATTGCCGGACACCATGCGTCAATATCGTTGATGACGAAGAGCTTTTCAAGGGCACTCACGTAATTGTCGAAAGTCGGACGGCTGCACTCAATGTTGCCAGAATGCGTCACATCGGCAAGCATAGACGATGTTTTGGCGAGTGTGGAAATGTTTCTTGCATACGAGCGCAATATTTGTTTCGCCAATTTTGGGTTTCTGGCAGTGCCATCTACACGAGAAATATCTTTTTCATAAACCGAAGCGACATAATCTGCCGCCACAAACAGCTTTGCCTTGTTTGTCACTCCCTTTAGGCTGGCTGGCCATCCACCTCTGCAAGCAGCAAAAATTAACGATTCAATATCTAAATCTGATTTGCTAAAGACTTGACCTTTAGGGTTGTCAAATAGCTGCCGTAATGATACCGAACTGTTTGTTTCACATGACTCCCAAAGACTCATGGGGTACATTTCCATGCGTGTGATGCGGCCAGTCCCACTATGGTGAATGTTTCTCTCATCCACCGCATTGCTTCCAGTGAGAATGAATTGCCCTGGTGTGCCGCCACGCTCATCGCAAAGGGTCCGCACAGCGTCCCATAGCATTGGCGCGTCTTGCCATTCGTCAATCAAACGGGGTGTTTCACCTTCCAACAGAATAGTGGGCAGGGTTGAGGCTGCCATCAGATACTGTTCTCTATGGGCAGTGTCTTGCATCTTTATTATACTTTTAGCCTTTTGCTCGGCTGTCGTGGTTTTTCCACACCATTTTGGACCTTCAATTAGGACTGCGCCCATAGCATCTAAACGATCTTGCAACAACTTGTCGGCAACACGTGGTAAATAATTCATAATTCATTGAAATTAAACGCTGCAAAAATACAAAATAATATTTGACTTGCTGCATCATTTGTAAATTTTGTGGCATTTCGTTTATAAATTTTGCTGTATTTCATTTGTAAACTTTGCGGCATTTCATTTGTAAATTTTGTGGAAAAAGATGACGATTGGCATAAATATCAAGTCGGAAAGAATAAATGAAATTAGTGCCTCTGTAGCCAAAAATAAACTGTTATGAAGAAATAAACGGGGTTTCCCAAAAAAACACTACATTTGCACTCCAAATAGGATTGTTGCAAATGAAGCGTAAACTATTTACAGTCTTAGTTCTGATGTTTGCTTTTGCTTTTCCGGCAATGGCAACACATCAGCGTGCGGCCGAAATCACCTATAAGTGGCTTGGTGGCAATGCATACGAATTTACGCTGACTTGCTACACTTATTCGCCAAGTCCGGCAGGCTTACAACGCGATTCCCTTCTGATGAATTGGGGCGACGGCTTTCAGGACTATGTGCCGCGTGTCGTGATGCAGAATTTAGGCGACGACTATACGCTCAACATCTACAAAATGCGTCACGATTATTCTTCGGCTGGCACATACGTCATCAGCATGGAGGATGCAAACCGAAATTATGGCGTGGTCAATATTCAGAATTCCGTCACAATTCCTATGTATATTGAGACCGAACTGGTCATTAATCCTTTCCTTGGCAACAACAATTCCGTCCAGTTGCTTAATGCGCCCGTCGACAAAGGTTGCGTTGGAAAACTTTATCTTCATAACCCTGCGGCATACGACCCCGACGGCGACAGCCTGAGTTACAGATTGTTGCCTTGCAAAGGCTTCAATGGCGAGGATATTCCGAGTTTCACTTATCCACAAGCCTCATCAACCTTTGAGATGGATCCTGTGACGGGCGAATTGCATTGGGAGAACCCGATGTTACAAGGCGAATACAATGTGGCTTTCATTGTCGAGGAATGGCGCGGCGGCGTGAAAATCGGCTCCGTCATTCGCGACATGCAAATCCTGATTGCAGCTTGCGACAATGATTTGCCAGAAATCCATTGTCTGAATGACACTTGCGTTGAAGCCGGCCAGCAGCTTTTCTTCTCTGTTTCGGCCTCCGATCCCAATAATAATAGTGTGGAACTGACAGCTTCCGGCGCACCGTTTGAGTTGACAAACAATCCCGCCATGATGGATCCCGAAACAGCAATCGGCTTGAATCCGTCTTTCGATTTCATTTGGAACACGGATTGCTCGCATGTACGCCATGCTCCATATCAGCTTGTTTTTCATGCCAAAGACAATGGCCATCCCGTGAGTTTGACAAATGTGAAAACGGTGAGTGTTACGGTCATCGGACCGAAAGTGATGGATTTATTCGGCTCAGCGCAAGGCAACGACATACAACTTTCATGGTCGCCTTACGCTTGTCAACATGCTGTGGCACTGCGCATTTATCGGAAAATCGGTTGCGATGGTTATGAACCTGATGCTTGCGAGACGGGCATTCGTCCTGGATTTCAAATGATTGCTGAGATTACTGACATTTCATCCACTTCATTTACTGATTTTAACTTGGCACAAGGCGCAACTTATTGCTATAGAATAGTTGCCGTTTTCCACGATGGCGCCGAAAGCAAGGTGAGTGATGCAGTTTGCGTTTCGCTGAAAAACGATTTGCCTTTGATGACCCAAGTAAGCAACAATCCCGAAGATTTGTCTTCGGGTCATGTCCTGATAAAATGGGTCAAGCCAACTGATATTGATGCACAGTATACGCCACCTTTCCATTATCAGTTGAAACGCAATTTGGACGGTGCCGCATCTGTCGTTTATTCCGGCAATGATACCGTTTTCATGGATAACTCAGTTAATCTGGCCTTGTTGCAAAATCTTAGCTATCAAGTGGAAATGAACGATGCACAACAACAAACACTGGGTGAAAGCGCATTTGCATCAGCCGTTTTCCTGACAGCGACTGGCGGTGATGAAAAAGTGACTTTACAATGGACTGAGAACGTGCCTTGGATTATCGACAGCACGCAGATTTTCCGCCAACAGGAAAACCGTTTTGTAAAGATTGCGACAACAGCACAAATGAATTTTGTTGATAGTCCTTTGGAAAACGATAGAAGTTACAGTTATTACGTCTGCACTTTCGGCCATTATTCATTGGATGGAATTGTGAGTCCGTTGATGAACTATTCGGCGATTGTTAGCGCCACGCCAAACGATAACGAACCACCTGAGCGACCGATTCTTGAGATAGAAACCGATTGCGATGCCGTGTCCAATCTGCTGACTTGGCAGAAGATACAAGACGAAGATTTAGCAGGTTTCCATATTTATCACACGACATCACTGCAGCATGATTTTAAGCTTTTGACGAAAATCGACAATCCGACGGTAACGGAATACTTGCACGAGGAAATCACATCGGTTGTGGGCTGCTATTATGTGGTTGCATTTGATGTAAAGGGGAATCAGTCACAGCCCTCCGACACACTTTGCGTTGATTATGAGACTTGTCCAATTTACGAATTGCCCAATGTCTTCACGCCCAATGGCGATGGCTATAATGATTTGTTCGTTCCGATTCATGCCCAATTATCGGTCATTAATCATGTGAAAATGGTGATTTTTAACCGTTGGGGCAATGTGCTTTTGGAGACCTCGGAACCTATGATTAATTGGAATGGAAAGAACAGCCATAACAATCAGCCGTGTCCTGACGGCACCTATTTTTATGTCTGCGAAGTGAAATTCCAAGGCTTGGAAGGTGAGGAAACCATGAAACTGCAAGGTTCGATTACGATTATAAAATGACACTTCTCACACTGTTGATGCACTTCCCCACTGTTTTTTGAATCAAATATTACGCTATTTGAACTGGTGTTCCATCAGCAGCACAGTTATTCTTCTCTCGCTGATTTCCGTTGAAAAATCTGAGTAAACATACGATTCACTTTGCGTTTGTTGGTGCATAGCAAAGAACAGAAAAGATTAATGTGAGATTTCTGACTGATTCATTTTCTCAAAAACAATAAGTTATCAAGCATAGAAAAAGGACGCACTTTCCGAGGTGCGTCCTTTTTTCAAAAACAATTCTAAAACTCTATTCTTTATTGCAGCTGGAAGTTTACTGGCAGCATGTAAGAAACACGTACTGCCTTACCACGCTGTTTGCCAGGTTTCCATTTAGGCATCGATTTCACGACGCGCATAGCTTCTTCATCGCAACCGCCGCCGATACCACGGAGCACCTTTACATTTGAAACTGAGCCGTCAGGTTCGACAACGAAGCTGATGAACACACGGCCCTTGATGCCGCTTTCACGGGCAATCTGAGGATATTTCACGTTCTTGGCAACGTATTCCAAAAGTTTCTGTTCGCCGCCTGGGAACGAAGGCATCTCTTCCACGATTTGGAAGATTTCCTGTTCGACGACTTCTTCTTCTTCGATTTCAGGAGCGACATACTCTTCAACGACTTCGTTCTGGTCCATTTCAGCGTTGATTTCAATGTCTTCTACTTCAACATCGTCTTCAACGATTTCCAGTTGAGTGGTCTGTTTTGGCATTTCCACTGGCTGTGGTTTTGGTTCCTCTTGTTTGGTGATTTCCACCATTTCTTCGTCCAATAATTCTGTTGAACGGAGCAGACTTTCGTCGATTTCGCGTTTGTCGTAGCTCTTCATTTCAAATACAGCCCATGCTACAGCTAAGCTGATGATTAAGCCTATCTGTATGAACATCAGTTTCTTGTTCTCAAGATTTGCTTTAGGTGACTTTTTCTCTTCCATAGTTATATGTCTTTTAAATTTATGCTATTATTTGCGTTGCGAAAGTAGTAATTATTTGATTACAAAACGCGCTATACAGCAATTTTATTTTTCTTTTTTTGTAAAAATGCGAAAAATGCAATTCCAAGCAGACTTCCGATGACATCGGCAATGAAATCGTAAACACTTCCAGTGCGTTGATAGCAGATGGTTTCTTGCATAATTTCGGTCAAAGCACCAAATGCAATGCTTATTAAAAATGTCAGAATCAACGATTTACGTTTTCCATTCTTGTCTTTATGGGAAAACGGTTCACGATAGCCCCATATCGACAGGAAAGCGAATCCTGCATACATAGCAATATGAGCCACTTTGTCCAAACCGATAGTGGGCTTGACGCGTGGAAAACAAGAACCCGGAAGCCCTGTCAGAATCAGTATTACGATTCCACAAAAGAGTCCCGGGTAGATATTTCTTGTCAGCTTTTCCAAGACGGGTGTATTATCCAATCTTAGCTTCGTAGGCGGCTGCATCAAGGAGGTTGTCAAGGTCGGCAACGTTGTTCACCTTAATCTTGATGATCCAGGCTTCGCCGTAAGGATCGCTGTTGACGAGTTTTGCGTTTTCTTCGTCGAGGATGGCTTCGTTGACTTCAACGATTTCGCCACCGACAGGCATCAGCAGTTCGGCTGTTGTCTTAACGGCTTCGATAGCGCCAAATTCTTCTTCTGCATCGAGGTTGTCGCCAACGATGTCTGGGACAACATCAACGAAAGTGATGTCACCGAGTTCGTGTTGTGCGTAATCGGTAATGCCTATGTAAGCGAATTCTCCTTCGAGACGAATCCATTCGTCATCGTTTGTGTACTTTAAGTTTGCTGGAATGTTCATTTTTATTATTTATTAGTGTTAATGTTCTGGCTGCGAAAATACATAATTTTAATTCATCTGCTGCATTTTACTGTAAATTTATTGTGCAAGGCTGAAACGTAGCGTAATGCCGCCGAATGTCTGTGAGGTTTTATAGGTATTTGAGACAAACGGATTGCTCATGTCGTGCTTGATGAAGAACTGTCCGCTCAAGCGTTGACTGAAAGTGTAATCAGCTGTGAGATAAATATTTATCTTGTTCTGACCAGCCGACACCTGATTGTTGTTCTCGTCAATGCGGCGCAAGATGGTCTTATCGCGCTTGAATCCTAAATCAAGCTTGAGCACAAGGTCGTTCTTGAGCGTCTTGCCTTTGCCATCGCCAGTGAGAGATGTAACGGTAAACGACAAATTCTTAATACGATAACCAGTTCCGATGACAATTTCCCTGCCGTTTACTTCGGTAAGCTGGTTGTTGGTGAAACTCAATGTCAAAGTGCGTGATTTCTTGAATTGGAAGTTGACGGTCATGGAGTTCTGCAGACCCAAATCGACACCGATAAGAGGCTGATACTGTTCGTTAAGAACCATCTGCTGGATGTCGTATTTCGGAATGAAGTTGGTCGAATTTTCAAATGGCTGAATGGTGTTGTGCTCGTCGTAGTACACATTCGTTGCCCACGAGCTTATGGCATAGTTCGACTTGTAGGAATGCGAAATGTTGACAGTCTTGAACAATTTGCCGACGGCTGGGATATTGGTCAAGCCATTGTAGGAGAGTGTCCAGTTTGGCAACGGAATGGATGGGAACGGAGTCAGTTTCATGGTCTTGGCATCCTTGCCCGTATAAGCCGAAATGAATGAATACATCAAGACCTCCATTGCACCTGAATTATAGCCTTGCGGGAAGTAGTCTCCTGCCACACTATCGTACAAATAATTATTGACTTGATGCACCCATTGGTCATTGCCATTGGCAATACGTTCGGCAATGATTTTTCTATTACTCAACAATTTGTCGAACAAGGGCGAACCTTCCGATTTGTCGTTGTATTCGCTTGTGAAGGAGGTTTTCAGCATCAGGTACGACATGGTGAAGTTACCGCCATTGGTTGGTGTGAAGGTCTCAAACTGACCGTATTCGTTGGCACGGAAATAATGCTGGTAACTTTCGCTGTAGGTGCGGTTTCCCGTAAAGTCGATCTTGATGCCAGGAAGCGGTTCTGTGTTGACACGATAATTAATAGTCTCGGTTTTTCTTCTCGTGTATGGGCTGCTGAGAATCGAATCGGTGGTGAGCCAACCGTTATCAACGGCTCTTTGATAAATCTCCCTGTTGCTGCCGAAAACGAATCCGACACCTGGCGACCAGCTTCTGGCATTATCCATACCTATCCATTGCGGCTGAGGCATGAAGCCTGGCAATGCTTGTCCATTGGTCTGCGAATAGGTTCCTGACACTTTCTTGACAAGCGTCACGACACGCAAAGCATTGTCGCCTATCACTTTGCCGATGTTCGCCTTAGTTTTTTTCTGCGTCTTAGTCGAATCCGAAACTTGTTCTTCTTTTCCTTCCTTGCCCTCTTCTTCCTCTTTGCCTTTGCCTTGCTTGGCATTCTTGCCGTTGTTGTTGTTGCGTCGGGCATTGGCGAGGTTCTTGAGATACGGCACCTTATTATACAATTTGGTGAAGTCGAGGTTGGCATTACCGGAAATGCTGTTCGTGTTTTCGATCTGATTACCCAACCTTGCCTGGATGGATTGCGCCGAGGCCGTCCAGAAATAGGTGCCTTGATAACTGGCGCTTGCATTGACCCAATTGAAAATCGGTATCTTATTAATAGGCAAGGTGTAGCTTGCCGAAACGTTTTGCTGATAACGTGACGTTGAGCCTAATTTCCTCAGCTCCCTATTGATGGTGTCGCGCTGATAAGACCAATCGGGAGAACTCTTGTCAAGTTGACCGGCCGGCTCGTAGATGTAGGCCTGCACTTGAGCCGAGTATTCGAAAGTCAAGGCTTTGGTGAGGTCATAACGGAGGTTATAGTCACGGGTCCAGTCCCATTGCTTTGAAATGGTCGGATTGAGGATAATGTCGCCACCGCTCTTGTTTCGCAACTGCCTTTCAGAATAGTAACGGTACATTTCCGTATTGAAGGTAAGGCTCTTTGGCAGGAAATAGAAATTGACATCCTTAAATATCTGCATGGAAGGCTTCGAAGCCCATTTTGCCTTGGCAAACGGCGTAACGTTTTTCGGATTGCCTGAGTAATTATAGCCGATTCCGCCACGATAGGTCTTGATGGACGAATACTGTATGTCGGGATTTTCCTGATAGGTCTCGCTATATGCAAACGACAAGTTGAAATTCTCTATATCGTAGATATGAACCTTTGGCATGTTCCTTTGTCTACCCATGGCTCTATTAGGATCCCTGTTATTTGATTCCTTCCCTTTTTCTTCCTCATCATCACCTTTCTTGTTTCTCTTTTGGACACGTTCCTTGCGGACATTCATAAAGTTGATGTTCTTGTATTTGGTAAGGTCGTGGATGTTTGAAGTCAAGGCATCGCGCTCTTCTTGGCTGTTCAGGGCATCAAGGGCATCCTTCATCTTGATGTCTGGGTCGAAAGGATTGTATTTCGGCGTAATGGTCGTCTTTCCATAATCGACATGGACGGGAAGCTTGAGGCCAGTGTTTTCAACAAATTTACCCAAATCCAAGTCAGTGGAGATGGAGAATGATGAATTTTGGGTGAAATCGTTGCTACAGATGTCGCTGTCCAAGGCGCCAAAACCTGCCGAGCTGTAGGAACCGCTGAATGAGACTCTACCCAGATCGGCCAAAGTAGCTTCGACACGTCCGGTGCCAGCCACACCGCCATTGCTACTGAGGTCAGTGAGACGCAATTCATTGACCCAAACTATGGCACTCTTTGCCAGACCGTCGTCAGTGCTTTCGGCATTTTGGCGTTTCGGGTTGCGCACACCTATCATCATGGCTTCCACATCACTAATGCTCGGGTTACCAATCACTTTGATGGTATGGTAATAATCCTTGCCATCGACGGTACCTTTTTTCTTCTTTTCCGAATAGATGTAATTCAGCTTCACATCGCTTCCGGGCTGATTCATGGCGGCATTACGGTTCTGTTTCACTTGAACCAAGTCTTCCAACAAGATTTCCATGTTGTTGATTTCAGGCCAGATTCCTTCCTTATTCGTGTATGACGTTCCCCAAGGCGTCACTTTCACAGGCACTTCGTATTCGTAATAGTTTTCGGTGAAGTCAGTACCCAAGCGAATGAACACCGAAATGTCTTGGTCTTGCAAGTCTTCAGAAGTCTCACCTGCCGATTCGGCATGGATGAACATTTTCAGGTATTTGTATTGCCGGAAATCGAAATCGGTTGTCTTGTAAATGGCACGCCCATCACCATCGACAAGATTCTTCGTGGTAATCTGGAGCGATTGCTCGTTGATTCTTGTAACGGCTGTCGTTCCAATGACTTGTTCCTGCTGAATCCCAGGAGGAATGACGTATGGAATAGGATCGCGGCGGCTGTTTTCATCAAGGTTGACTGCGGAAATATCGCAAGTGGTTTCGTTTGCAATGTCGTTGGGCTGGTATTCGCCCGGAGCCTGAATGTTGTGTGAATAAGATCTCCATTCGCCTCTTACCAAATCCAAAGTGGCGAAACGCAATACGATAGGACGCTGAAATTCACGGACAAACATTCTCATGAAACGAATCGACGAATAGTCATCAATGCGGCCAATGACTTTGTCAGGTTGCTTAATCGGAATGCGGAACTGATACCATTTCACAGACCCGATTTCGCCATTTGGCAAGGAGATGTTGCGAGCCTCGAAAATGTCGGCAATGTGGTTTTGTCCCGGATTCTGCATCTTGGCAGGATCAAGATCGATGACATATTGATAATAGCGTTCAGACTCACTCAAAGTATTGTCATCGTTGATGTCTTCGGCATCAGGCAAAGAGGTGTTGCTGGTCGTATAGCTTTCGGTGCGCTGGGTGTCGGAAGGCGAGTTGCCATCGGGACCGTTGAAGTGTTTGTAACGTGCCAAAATGCTACGGTGTTCAACTTCATCGGATCTGTCCCAATCCGACGACCTGTAGAAATGGAAGTTATCGCTTGACGGGTCG
The DNA here is from genome assembly GCF_056203535.1 of Candidatus Limimorpha sp. Classification (NCBI taxonomy): domain Bacteria; kingdom Pseudomonadati; phylum Bacteroidota; class Bacteroidia; order Bacteroidales; genus Candidatus Limimorpha; species Candidatus Limimorpha sp. The sequence goes on from NZ_JBADWU010000023.1 coordinate 14,196, forward strand.
TTTTGGGCTTTTGTATAGGCTTCCGATGCTACGCCAAAACGGTCTGCAATAATATCTAAATAGGTGTCTTTAAAGAACGACCTTTCGTCCACGTCTCTCAAGCCATCGAAACCAACATCCTGGAACTGACGGGCATCCGATTCATTGTTGAAGGTTCCGACAAGGTCTTGCATGGTCGGGACACGTCCCCAGATTGTGGTGTCGACATTTTCAACCACTTCCGAAACTGGCAAACCGTTTTCGTAGAATTTGCGGCCATCGCGCAAAATATCTTCCGAAATGTCACCAAAGTTGATGTAAAGTTTACCGGGGTTGTTTTGGTATTCTTCATCGGCAAAAGGATCCATCAACCAGAATTCCAAGTATTCAATGTTGGTTGCCTCAAAGTCGATTGATTCCATTCTGCGCATGATACCGCCCCAACGGCTTGCAGGATTGTTCAGATTGCCGTTTTCATCGATACCCGCCGAATAAGGTGTGGAAACGACATCGTAGTTGTAAGGTCCCCGTTCCTCTGGATAGTAGGCAAGGTTGAGGACTGAGACATTGGTCGGTGTGCCTGTCTCAATGTCTTTGGTTGGGAAGATTTCAGTTTCAAGCACCTGACGCACAGCGTTTTTCGACAGTTCGTTTTGGTCAATGTTATTGGGTCGGTAAGTGTTGTTGGTATTGTAGAATACGGAATTATCAATGGTGTACCAAGCCAGTTTTGCACGGTTTTTGCCGTAGGCGAGACCTGTTCCGCCGGCGGCTTCAGGGAACATATCGTGCTGGTTTTGCGGCGTGCTGGCGAGTTTCCATGCCATAGGCAATCTCAAGTCGATGGTCGATTTGGCGCCTTCAAAGTCATCGACGTAGGAAGTCCCTCTTTCGCTTGCCGATCTGGAAAGTCCAGGAATGAAGCGTGCAAATTCACCGTCGACGTTGATGCGCGACGGAGCTTTGGTGCTGATGCCTGGAATCTTATTAATGAAATTGGTGAGCCATCGGGCATCAGTGTGGTAGCTGATGTCGCCGCCATAGATGGTGTTGGCAATGGCTTCTTCGCCGTACTGGAATTTCTGCGTATAGGATTTTTCACCCAAATAGAGAATAGTACCGCCGACACGGAAATCTGGATTGAATTCATGTTCGATGCGGGTTCCCAAGAAAGTCTTTCTCAAGGCGCTGAAACCTGAATTGGATTCCAACGAAATGTTGATTGGAGTGCCTGAATTAAGGATTCCTTCGTTGATAATGGTGACGCGGCCAAGGGTGTAGTCGACGGTGTAGTCAACATTTTCAACAAGTTGCACGCCGCCAGCTGTAACATTAACCGAACCTTGCGCCACATTCATGGCGTTGAGGCTGATTTCGCTGCCCGACTGCGAAGAATAGAAACCGCTGATGGTGAACTTGTTCTTTTCGGAATACTGTTCGGCTGTAGTCTTCGTGGTGGTGTACAACGAATCGAAGGCGTATTTGTTGGCAAGGTCAGGATCATTCGGGAAAATCTTGTTGCGGATATGGCTGCCGAAAGGTTCCAGCACAGGGAAATAAATTCGGCCATTGGATGAATTGACAGTACCGCCTCGTGTCGCCGCTTGGTCAATAAAGTCGAAAACACCGTCACCACCAGGAACCGGGTTGTTTTGCGTTGACAGATTATCGACGCCAAACAGGTGAAGCAATGGTTTATACTGCACGTTTTCAGGACCTTCCGTAAAATAACCCATTGGCGTGCTGTTGCTGTTGCCGTTGTAGAAAATGTTCAGCATGAAGTCACTCGAGCTGATTTGGAAAGCCCTGATGTTGTAGACGTTCTTCATCATCAGGTTCCAGACAGGCATTTTGGTGTTGACCGTTGTGCCTCTCAAAAGTTTTGCCACAAGCACTTTAGGCGTGGTAATACCCTGGTCGGAAAATTCACCGACTTGGAAAACACCGTCTTGTCCGACAATGGTATACTGGTAGGCGACAGCCAAGGTTTGGTTTGAATTGAGGTTGATATTCAACGAGATGAAACCTAATTGCGAGTTCAAGCTATACTCCGTCGAGCTGAGTCGGCGTGCGTTTTCAATTTTCTCAAAGTCGCGGCCCGAACTCATGTAGCCTGATTTGCCGATGCGCAACGGGTCGTGCGACATGTAGTTGGTGACCGCGCTGATGTTGCGGATTTGCAGGGTGTCCATTCGCGTGAGCAAGTTGTTGGCGGCGTTGCGTGGGAAAATGGTCGCTGTATTGGCAGGATCGACTTCAGGGTTGTAAATCCAGTCGGGGCGGCCTTCGCCGAGGTCGGTGAGGGCGAGGATGTTACGGGTGTCTTGCGTCGATGTGTTGGTATTTGTCACCCAGACTTCGACTTTCGTGATGTTGATGCTCGAAGTTACGGTTGGCAGGGTTGAAAGAGCCTCTTCGTAATGGTCTCTGAAATACTGGCTGAGGAAGAAGTGTCGGTTTTCTTCATAGTCAAGGCAGCTGAATTTGAATTCGCTGGTCTGTGCGCCGCCTTGCACGGTAATGTTTTGCGATTCGCTTTCCTGATAAGAAACAATGGATGAAATGGTGGTGTTACCGAATTTCAGTTTCGACTTGATACCGAAAAGCTGCTGTGTACCAGTGATTAAAGTGCTGTTCAGCGGAAAATTAACGTTACCTGCTTCGAGCAGTTGCAGGATTTCGTCTTCCTTGCCCTCGTATTTCAAATCGAGTTTATCCTGAAACGTAAAAGTGGCTTTAGTGTTCTTGTTGATGTTGAAATTGATTTTATCGCCGATTTTCGCCATCACGTTCAACTGGATTTGCTGGTCGAAATCGAAGTTGGTGGTGTGTTGCAGGCGCTTGCTTTTCGATGGGTCTTCGCGGTAGTTGTGCTTGATGCCAAAGGTGAGGTCGACGGAGCCTTGGGGGCGGATGTCGATGGTGTTGCTGCCGAAGATGGTTTCAAAAGCCTTGCCGCCCACATAAAGCGGAGGAATGATGGATGTGCCGTTGGTTGTCGACCTTGCGTTTTGGCTGCGGCGTTCCTTCCAATACTCCATGATTCCTTTTTTGCTTTGATATTCAAGGTATTCGCTTTGCGTCATCGTGGCAGGGTCGTCGAAATAGAAATCACCGACACGACGTTTGAAAGTATATTGACCTGTCAGCGGGTCATAGATGATTTCCTCGGTGATGTTGCTTGGGTCGCTGAGATAAAGGGGCGACTTGTTGAAAAGGTTCTCAGTAGGGGTTCCGCCAGTGGGAATCGGGTAGATTACCTTTGTAGTGTCAGGCTCGTCGTAAAAGCCAAGCATATAAGGGCTATCATAACGAAGTTGTTCGGCTTTGGCGGAGCCTAATCCTGCCATGAGGATGAGGGCTATGGCGAAAAGAGGAATAATATGTAGTTTCAAACTATTTTTCATTATTCGATGATTTACAATATTTTAAGAGCTTCTTTTATCAAAGCCTCAACCGAGGCATCGGGATTCTGCTTGAGAATTTTGTCCAATGCCTTTTCGATGGCGGTTTTGTTGAAACCTAAGATTGTCAATGCTGATAACGCTTCGGCGCGGATTGTATTGTTTGGAACGCTGAAAATTTCGGTCTGCACGTCGATTTTCTTCAGTTTGTCTTTCAGGTCGATGACAATGCGTTGCGCGGTCTTTGTGCCGATGCCTTTCACACTTTGGATGGTCTTCGCATCGTCATTGGCTATGGCGTTGCTCAACTCGCTGACGGTGAGCGATGAAAGGATGAGGCGAGCCGTGTTGCAGCCTACGCCCGAAACCGAGATGAGTAGTTCGAAAAGGTCGCGTTCCTTCTGCGAATAGAAACCGAAAAGATTGTGTGCGTCTTCAAGGATTTGGGTGTGCGTGTAAAGTTTCACTTCTTCCTTTTCGCCAATGGCGGTGAAGGTGTTGAGTGTGATGTTGATGAAATAACCGATGCCGTGGTTGTCGATGACGACGTAGGCGGGGGTCTTTTCCGTTACTTTACCTGAGATGAAGGCGTACATTTTCCGTGCAAATTATAATAAATTGCAAAAATAGGAAATTCAAGGATTCAAAATGAGGAATCATTGAAAAAAACACCTTATAAATCCCGTCGCACTTGATTTGATGCCAAAGGATTAAGTAACGCTAAAAAATAGTTGCAACCCATCAAAACATTAGCCATTGATTTCCTGTTGAACACAAATTGCCACAAATATTCCATAAATTATTATGGATTAGCTGACATACAACTAATTATAGTTTTCAACAATTCATGATCACTTACAATAATTTGCGTTTAGCAAAGCAAAAAAAAGGCGGCCTTCTGGTCGCCTTTCCTTTGGTTTGTAAAACAGTTGCTATTATTGACCAACAACTTCTTCGACAGCCTCAATTACAGTTTCAGCAGCTTCTTCAGCAGCGTGCTGGCAGCAAGGCTTCATCATGTCGAAACGAGCCATGATGAGGTTTTTCTGATCTTCGAGGCTCATGTTGGCGATGTTGGCGAATTGAGCTTTCCAATCGTTAAGCTTTGCCATCATAGCTTCCATTTCAAGTTTCTGTTCTTCAGTCATTTCGCATTCTTCACCTTCGTGGTTGCAGCATGATTCTTCTTCCTGACCGAACACTTCGATAGCCTTAGCGACGAGACCCTTTTGGCCTTCTTCATCGAGGTTAGCCCAGTTTTCGAATTCACCCTTCAGCTGAGCCATTGGGCAAACATGTTCTTCAACGACTTCTTCAACAACTACTTCTGTTGAGTCGATGGCTTCTTCTGTTGCTTCCTGTTTAGGAGCGTTGTTGCATGCAACCATGAACAGGCATGCAAGACCCATTGATAAGAATAACTTCTTCATTTTTTTGTTTGTTTTGAGTGTTATTTAAATAGTTTGTGTTCAAAACTTTGAGTGCGCAAAAATATAAAAAAAATGAATAGCAAAAGAAAAAGTTTTATTTTTGTGATATTTTTCTAAAATTGTATCGTTTTTATGGCATTTTTAAGCGTTTCAGAGATGAAAAAACACCGTTTATTTGTTTTTGGGCTGTTTTTAGCCTACCTGTTTCAACCTTCTTCCGCCTTCGGCGGCATCATTGATGTGCATGTTGATAACGACACCCGTTTCACAGGACATGGCAACCGGCATGAACTCCTTTGTCATTTGACCGTAACCGCCGATTCGGAAACGAATTTAAAGGCCTTGAGGCTCGATTTGTGCAAAACCGACTTGACAGACATCGAGAAAATGGAAATGTTCTCGACCGGCACTTTGAGCCGTTTCGACGAAAGACATCCAGAAAACGCTATATTAATAAGTGCAATCCTTCCAAAAAAACAAAACACAGACATCCTGCTGCGAGGTAAACTGCATGAGGGCAAAAACCATCTTTGGCTGACTTGCAACGTGTCGGCAAAGGCGCAGGAAGGCAACGTGATTCGGGTTCAGCCCCAAATATTGTTGACTGATGACGGTGAATTTCAAATCATCAATGATGAGGCAAATCAAGGCCGAGAAATTCTCTTGGCACGCACAACGCTTTATAAACCTGGCGATTACGGCTCAAAAAACTACCGCATTCCGGCCATCATCACCGCAGTTGACGGTTCGTTAGTGGCCACGACCGACCGCCGCAAAAACAATCAGGGCGACTTGCCGGAAGACATTGATGTAGTGTGCAACGTCAGTCACGACGGCGGCCACACCTGGAGCGAGCCTTACACAATTGCACAAGGCGAAGGTTTTGGCAAAGGCTTCGGCGACGCGGCTTTGGTGAAGACCGACAATCAAGGCGGATTGATGGCGGTTTTCGTCGGCGGTGCCGGACTTTGGGCTTCCACGCCAAGCAACCCGAACCGTTTTTACATGTCGTTGAGCAACGACAACGGCCTGAACTGGTCGGAGCCAAAAGACATCACGCATTTCATTCACGGCGATGACTGTGAAGATGCTGTTCGTCAAAAATGGCTGGGCGGGTTCTTCGCTTCGGGCAATGGACTGCTGACCCGTTCGGGACGCATCATGTTTGTCGCCGCCATGCGCGAAAACGAGGCCTACACCTTAAACAATTATCTTTTCTACTCCGACGACAAAGGCGCGACCTGGCACATTTCGGGCCGTGCTTCGGTGGGCGGCGACGAGGCCAAAGTGGTTGAACTTGCCGACGGCAGCATCTTGATGAGTATCCGCCACGGCGAAAAACGCTGGTACAACATCTCAAAAGATGGCGGCCTCACTTGGCAAGCCGAAGTCTCGGTTTGGGACGACCTAAAGGCTCCAGCCTGCAACGGCGACATTATCCGCTATCAGTTTGAAATGCAAGGAAATGAAAACGGCTTGCTTTTGCAGTCGTTGCCTTACGGTGACAGCCGAAAAGATGTACGCGTATATGTCAGTTACGACGAAGGGAAGAGATGGCCTTGGAATTCGAGCCGCTGCATAGTGCCTTACTCTTCGGCCTATTCGTCGCTTTGCGTCCTGAAGGATGGCACCATCGGCCTTTATGTCGAGGAAGGCGACGCAAACAACTACGAAATGGTATTCTACAATTTCAGCTTGGAATGGCTGACTGGAAATAGAAATCAATGAGTCTATACAATAACAATTTGATTTGCGAGTTTATCGGGTGTTGGAACAATAAATACAAACAATAAATTCTATTATTATGAAAAACAAGTTATTAGCATTTCCCTTATTGGCTATAGGTCTGCTTTTATTGTTCACCCAATGTTGCCGCATGATTGCTCTTGTAGGCATCAGAACGCATTTTGAAAGGGATTTGAGCAAAGAGGAACAGCAAAAAGTGGTTTGGACTTCGGAAAACGCCTCAATCTGCGGCCTTGAGAACGACAGCTTGGTGTACGCAATTAGCGGAGAGCAACTGAAAAAATGCATCTCGCAATACGACAAAGTGATTGTCTACTATTGGGATGCGCATTGCTCGGCTGATGCATGTCATCCTCTGAGCGCGGTGCAATATTTTTGCGACGAGCAAGGCATTGAGTTTTTCACAGTTGCGGAATTTTTCATGGATTGCTTTTCCCAAATCGGAAGTCTGAAATCACACCCTTTGCTGGTTGCCAACGAACGCTACTACGGCACCGACAAATGCCGCAAACTCTATGAATTGTTTCTCACCGACCTCATCGGAAAGGAAAACTATGAGAATAACAAGGAAATCAGCTGGTTCCGCTATGTTTATTTTGAACACGGCGATTTCGTGCGGTTTGTCAACGACCCGTTTATGGAATGATAAGCGTGTCGATATAGTAAGTAACTATTCATAAAACTACAAAATCAACTTCTCATTTCAACTACTTCGACCGACTCAGCATCCGGCTATGAGCTGCAAATCAGGCTACTGACACCATTCTCCAAGGGCATGACGATGCCGAAGCAACGGATTAATAAGAAGACTAATTTTGTTTACTATATAAAAAAGCCGGTTCTCATTTGGCTAAATTATATAGCGCAACAAGAACCGGTTATTTATGATTTCAATAGCATCACTGCAACAGATACTTCTCTGCATTCAAATGGAAGAGTTTCTCTTTTTCTTCATCATTGAGATTCAACGATTCATAGAAACCCACCATATCCTTCATGTTCTCGTATGGATAGTCTGATCCGAACATGATGCTATCTATGCCAAGTACATTCTTGCAACATTCGAATGCCGCAGTAGACATCTGACCACTGGTTGTCACTACCACATTCTTGTTTTTGAAATAATAAGATACTGGATGTTGCATCTTTATTACCGGCTCTTTTATCCATGAGAATCGGTTGTCTATCCTGTCCATAATGAATGGGAAATATTCACCCAGATGGCCAAGAATCATCCTCAGTTTAGGGAACTTATCGAATGTTCCGTTTAGAATCAGCCTTAATGAAGTCTTGATGGTGTCCACTCCGAAACCAAGCCCCGGTGCAGCATACACATATCCGAAGTCCTTGAAATCGGCATCGTCCGGCGTATGTGGATGAACATAAAATGCACAGCCGAGTTCTTCAGCCTTGGCAAGCAAGGGTAGGTATTTTTCTTCGTACAGATGTTCGGTCTTATAGTTGGAATGTGTGTGCCAGTATTTGAAGCCTAGTACTTTGTAACATCTAAATATTGCATAAAACAAAGAATAATCGTATCTTTGCCGCGTCACATACAACACGATACGATTATGCCTATCCAGAAGTACGAGGTAAGTCTGTCTGCAACGGAGCGCAAGCAACTTACCAAGATTGTAAAGTCCG